>VGYP01000233.1 GCA_016872955.1 Planctomycetota bacterium | reverse complement strand
ACCATCGACCGAAACCTGCACGACTTATCCTGCCGCGGCAACGGCGTGGCCAACAGTCTCGCCGACCTGACGATGCCGGCGAATCGGTTCTGGACCCAGGCGGGGGCGAACGCGACGCTGCAGGGCGAGCGAGAGGGGGAAGACGTCGTCCTTACCAACGTGCTCACCTTCGACATCAAGACGCTCACCGATCCGTCAGCCGCCTACTCCGACACGTCGTTCAACACCAACTATCGGGACGGAAACCCGCCAGCCGCCGGCCAGCCGTTACTCGGCATCCAGGTGACCATCCGCTGCGTTGAGCCCGGCAGCCGTCAGCTTCGCCAGACGACCGTCGTCCACTCTTTCGTCCGCTAACACACCCGCGAGGAGATCTCCGTGACAAGCACGTCCGCTTCCACCAGCTCGCCGATCAAAGCGATGTCTTCCCTCCACGCCCGTCACCAGGCCCCAGTCGGCCCGACGCCGGCTCGTGGGTTCACGCTCGTGGAACTGCTGGTCGTGATGACGATCATCGGCACGCTGATGGCCCTCTTGCTGCCGGCCGTCCAGAACGCCCGAGAGGCCGGCCGCCGGACGCAGTGCACCAACAACCTTTTCCAGATGGCCCTGGCCGCCTCGCAGTTCGACGAGCAGACCGGCTTCGTGCCTGGCTGGAAGAACCGCCGGCCCGGCAACGCGAGTGCCTTCGTGAGCTGGCCCGTGCCCCTGCTCCCCTTCATGGAACGAAACGACATCTTCACGACTTTCGTGTCGGCCTCCCCGCAGGCGATCTACGTGTCGTTTTTCGTCTGTCCCTCGAGCCCTCCTGAAAACCCGACGCAGCCCGTGCTTTCCTACGCCGGCAACGCGGGCAGCGGCAGCAACACGAACAAGTGGGACGGTGTCATGGTCGACACGACCACCTCCACGACAGCCGACCGGATCTCGCTCGCCGACGTGCAGACCGCGGACGGCAAGGCGACGACCCTGCTGCTCTCCGAGAAGTGCGGACCTGGCAAGGCGACCCCGCCGAATCCGGTGACGCTGGGCCTCGCCTTCTGGAACAACACACCTAGCACCTTCGGCTGGGGCAACATCAGCGGTACCACCGCCGAGAACATGCCCTGGTTCGGTATCACCGGCACGCCCGGCCTCAGAAAGATCATCAACAACCGGGCGGATTCCGACCTCCCCAGCTTCCGGAGCATGCCGTCGTCCAACCACGCCGGCGGCGTGGTGGCGGCGTTCTGCGACGGTCACACCGGGTTCATCAAGGACTCAGTGGCATCGGAAGTCTACGCCCGGTTGCTGTCGAGCGACGGCAACGCGGCATCCACGGTTTCGAAGACGACGTGGCAGGCCGGCACGTCGGTGCTCAAGGAAGCCGATTACCAGTAGTCCGCGGCTCGCGAAACAGTTCCTGCCGGAGGACTCGTCTGCGGCGGGCGGCTTCTCCGCAGAGGGGGGCCTACCTGGTGGAGCTTGACCTGTCCTACCCGTCCTCGAACGGCCGCCGTGGCTCCCGCGGCGTCGCCGGCTCGGCGACCTCCGGACTGGTGGACGTCTTTACTCCGCCGGCTGGCTCGTCGGCCTCCTCGCACGTCTGACGCTCCCGCCACGGCTTGCCGGCCTCGTAGCTGGCAAGCTCCGCCGCCAGTTGAGCGGTGACCTCGTCCTTGTCGCTTCCCTTGTTGACGGCTCGCCGGCTGACGGTGCGGGCGTTTTCGAAGTCACCGGCCTCGGCATGCGCGGCGGCGAGGGTGCTGATGATGTGCGCCTCTTCCCAGTCAGTCTCCTCACAGGCCTTGGTCGCCAACTCGATCGCCCGCTTGCCGTCCCGGACATCATCATCCGGCGACGTGGCCAGAAGCCACGCCAAGTTGTTGAGCACGCTCGAGTCGTCGGGCTTGAGCGTCAGGACCTTCTCCAGGTCGGCCAGGGCGGCGGGATGGTCGCCGATCGAAATGGCCGCGTCGCTACGGCCGCGACGGCAGGGGAAGTTCTCCGGGTCGAGTTCCAGGGCCCGCGTGAACCGGCGGATCGACTCGCGGGGCTGCTTGGCGGCCAGGTAGAGCATGCCCAACTGGCCGAGGATCGCCGGGTCGTCTGGGTCGCGGGCGGCCAGCCGGCGAAAATCCTGGATCGCCGCGGCATAATCCTCGCGTTCCGCGGCCATCAGTCCTCGCAGCTCGAGGGCACCCGCCATGTCGGGCCGGTCGGCCAGAATCGACTCGATGTCGGCCAGAGCCGCGTCGCTGTCGCCGACCTGCTGGTTGATCCGTGCACGCAACAGAAGTGCCGCCGGGTTGCCCGGCTCGAGGTCGATCGCCCGGTCGATGTCCTCCAGAGCCTGCTCCCGATCTCCCTCGATGGCCAGGATCCGAGCCCGCTGAAGCAGTGGCCCGACGGCCTCGGGCGCGAGTTCAATCGCCCGGCCGAACGCGGCACGGGCTTCCGGCAGCCGGTCACCCATCATGCAGGCCAGCCCCAGGGCCTCCTGCACCGACGCATCCCGGGGACTTTCCTCCGCAGCGACGGTCAGGTCTTCGCGGGCGGCGTCGAACTGGTCGGCCACGAGCCGAAACAACCCCCGGGCCCGCCGAATGTCGGCGTCCCGCGGAGCGAGTTCCACCGCCGCGTCGTAGAACGCGGCCTTCTCGCGGACGTCCTGGGCAAGTTCGGCCAGCACCTGCGTGGCCTGGCCACGTTGCAGCTTGTCGTCGCCGATCAGGGCGAGGGCCTTCGCCGCCGCCGCGGCCGCCCGGTCGCGATCGCCTTCGGGCAGCGCCTGCAGTCGGGCGATCATCAGGTGGACGCCGCCGAGTTTCGGATCGCGGCCCGCCGCCTCCTCGAGATCCCGCATCGCGAAAGCCCGGATCCGCTGCCACTGCGCATCGACCCGGGCCGTACCGAACAGCGCCTCCGTCAGCATCCCGGCACGGTCGATCAGCGTGCCCGTGTAGAGGTCCTCGGCGAACTTCCGTGATTCCTCATCGAGTCCCTTGTCGATGGCCTGCCGGCAGAGGTCGAGGACCCGGGCAAAGTCGTCGAGTTCGGCCACCGCGAGCTTCGCATCGATCGCCTCGTTGAGATCGGCCTGCCCGGGCTGATCGGCCGCGGCCTGCCGCCCCCCCGGACCAGCCGCGGTCTCGGCGACCGGTTTCTCGGCGTCCGCCACGGGCTGGTCGACCGCCTGGGCAAGGCCGGCTGAGCAGGCCCAGACGACGATCATCGGTCTGCACGACAGTCGGTTCAGGATTGACATGGCGACGATAGCCTCGCGGGACGCGGCGCCGGAACACCCCGGACATCCGCGGGCCTGTTCCGAGAACTTCCACCGCGGGAAATAGTATGCGACAAAGAGTGTCCTGCGGCTACAGCGGCGCCGGCAGGTCGCGCCGCGTGAAAACCACGGCACCGACGAGATAGCCGAGCATGCCGAGGCCCAGGAGCACGGCATCGTAGCGAGCCAGAAGCCACCAGGCGTCGGCCTGGCCGCTGACCAGCCGCTGCGGCTCGTAGGCGTTGAACACCGACAACCAGCCCATCCAGGCCAGTCGCTCGCTCAGGCGGCCGACGAGTTTGGCCACCAGCGACACGACATAAAAGCCGCACATCACCCCGATGGCCCGCGGTCGATGGTTCGAGACCGACGAGCAGCATGCCGCCAGGCCCGCCATGCAGACCATCAGGCCGAACACGTTGCCGACCGCGGGCACGAATCTCGTCGGGTCGAGATGCTCGCGCCACGGCCCCCAGATCACGGCGGTCGAGGTGCCTAGCAACAAGGTGGCGGCGAGCACCGCCGCCCCGCACACCGTCGCCCACGCCTGCGCCGCGTAGACGGCCCCGCGGCGGACGGGAGCGGCCAGGACCATTTCCATCGTGCCGCGTTCGAGCGGGCCGGCCACGATGTCGCTTCCCCGCGTCACGCCCCAGACGGTGGCCCCGAGCACCACGATCGGGTCGACGAACGCCAAAGCGACGCGGCCAGCATGCGTGGCCACTTCGGCCAACGGCACGCCGGACAGTTTCTGCCAGTCGTCGGGAATGAGCCGCAGGAGCAACTGGAAGTCGCCCATCGGCACCTGGGCCTGCAGCCAGAGATAGATCCACGGAAACGCACCCCACAGGGCGACCAGGGCGAGGATCAGCATCCTCTGGTCGCCCCACGCCAAGCGCCACACCGCCCCGCTCAGCGGGGCTCGACACCAGGCCGTCGTCGGTCGCAGATCATCGCGCCGCTCGTCTCGATTCGTCACTCGATCGCCCCCCGGTGATATCGGTCGTAGACGGCCGCCAGACCGATCGGCTCCACACTCACCTCAGTCAGCGGAAGCGTGGCGAGCCAGCCGAGGCAGGGAGCGAGTGACTCGGCCGCCTCGAGCACCAGTCGGCCCCCCGCCACGGCATCGGGCCCGCCGCCCTGAACCACCCGCACGCCTCCGGCCAAGGCCTCGGGCACGCCCGTGAAGGCCGCGTGCAGGCGGGCGGTGATCCTGTGGCCGCGACGAATCTCGGCCAAGGGCTGCTGGTGCACGAGCTGCCCGGAACCCATGATTGCCACGCGGTGACAGATTGCCTCCACCTCCGAGAGCACGTGCGAGGAAAAGATCACGGTCCGACCGATGGCGTTGGCCTCGCGGACCACGTCGAGCACCACGGCCCTGGCCGTGGGGTCGAGGTTCGCCGTCGGCTCGTCGAGAATCACGACCTGGGCATCGGTCGCCAGCACCGTGGCCAGGGCGAGTTTTTGCCGCATGCCCGTGCTCATGCGGGCCACCTGCCGGCCCACGTCGAGTCCGAGCCGATCGGCCACCCTGCCGGCGGCATCCCGGCGGCAGGCCGGACGGAGGCGGGCGAAGAAGTCGAGCACGTCGCGG
>VGYP01000232.1 GCA_016872955.1 Planctomycetota bacterium | reverse complement strand
AGGAAGTCGGGCTTCCGCTTCTGCAGCACGTCGAGCAGGTCGCGGGTGAAACCGAACACGACCGACACCGGCCGGCCATCGGGCGCCGTCATCTCGGGCAAGGCGTGGAAGAGCTGGTAGGCCCGCGACAACAGGTCGATCGCGAACACCGTCTTGCCGGTGAGATCAGGCGTTGGGTGGGGGGCGGCCGGCACGCGGGGGCTCCTGAAGACGGAGCCGCCTACCGGTCCGGCAGGCGGCGGTCCGGGTAGACCGGCTTAATCGGCGCTCGGCGGCTCATACTCGAAATCCTTCCACTTCATAGCGCGGCGGAAGGGCTCGATGCGGAGCACCACCTCACCATCGTGAAAGATGCGCACCGTGCCGCTGGTCTCACTGACGGCCACGGCCACGCTCCTGGTCCGGCGGGTGATCGCAGCCGCGGCCCAGTGCCGTGCTCCCAACCCCTTGGCGACCGAGACGTTTTCGGCTGACGCATCGATGTACCGGGCGGCCGCCTCCACCGTGCCCTCGGCCCCGATTACGAAGGCACCGTCCAACTGGGCGATCTCCTTGATACCCTCGCGAACCCGTGGATCGGTCAGCTTCCGCTCGGAGCGGCCGTAGCCACGAACGGGATCGAAGCCTGCCGAGTGGCTGGCCTGCATCACCTTCCGGGTGTCCCCCACCACGAACAGCGTGCCCACCGGCTTGCCCTCGCGGCCCTCACGGCCGATCTCGAGTGCCAGATCGACGACCAGCTTGAGCGTCTCGAGCGGCACCTTCGTCTCCAGATTCCGCAGGTCCCGGACCGTCAGCTGGCCCAAGTGCTCCGCGAGCCGCAGGAGACTCACCGAGTCGATGATGCCCGGTTCGAACCCACTGTAGACCGCCACGACCTGGGCCTCCGGGGCGACCAGTTCGGCCGCCACGCACTCGAGCAGGGCCTGGGCCAGCCGCTCGTGCACGGGCAGGCCGGCCACGTCGAGCACCACCTGCCGCAGCCCAAAGTCGGCGGCGTCCGCGAGGTCGGCGGCGTCGTCGGCGGCGACGATCAGCGGCGCCGCGCCGGTCGCCTCGCGGAGCCGTTGCCAATCTAGCCGCTCGTCGACGAGCACCAGGAGCGCCTCCGCTGCGGTCGACTCGTAGAGCCGCACGGCGGTGTCGACGAGCCGGTCGGACTGCGGTGATGGTTCGCCGGGGGCCATGCTCCGCTCCACGCGCGGTGATACCGTCGCGGGGAACCCGGAGATCCGATCACCGTGCGCCGGAAGGTCGACGGACGCGCCCGCGGGGGAAGCGTACGACGCCCGCCCCAGCGGTTCAAGGCAGTCGACCGCGCCGCCCGAGCAGGGGAATCCGGCCGGGACGGGGAACCGCCCGACGACCGGCGTCCGCGGCAACGCGGGCATCTCGTCCCGTCCGCATCGCCGCCGGCGGCGCAGCGACTACCGACGGGTGGCCTTCTCGGGATCGGGCTGGTCGGCGATCGCGGCCGGCTGTTTGGCAGCCTTCATGGGCCCGTGGTAGGCCGCGATTCCGCCCGGCAGTACCAGGCCCCAGGCCCGCTCCTGGTAGATGTTGAGGGCGTGCAGGGCATGCCCGAGCGGACCGAGTTTCCACTCGCGGGACGGCTCCCGCGAGAGTTCCCGGCAGAGGAACTCGGTGGCCGCCACCACCCGTGGCTCGTAGAGCCGCTCCTGGTCGAGCGACGCCACCAGCCATTCCAGAATGTGGCCGGCGGTCTGGATCTTGCGGTCGATGTCGTCATCGCGGTCGGCGGCGTACTTGAACCACTCGGTGCTGAACGAGCCGTCTCGGTTCTGCAACTTGGAGAGCGTAAAGTTCTGGAAGTCGCGGACGTACTTGTCGGCCCGCAGGTAGACGCCGTCGAGCTGGCCCGTCAGCCGCAGTCGCCGCTGGCAGCCATACGACAGGCCGAACAGGCGGTGGGTGCCGCCGCAGGGCGCACCGCGGATCGGCTGCACGATCTCCTCCTCGACGAGCCGGTCGAGTGTCCACCGCTCGCCATCACGGCTGGTCCAGGTGGCGTTACTGGGCAGGTAATGCGAGAGGCCGATCAATGCGAAGGTCAGTTCGGTCGCGGGCTTACAGGCCAGCTTCTCCTCCTCGATCAGGTCGGCGACGGTGAACTTGCGGCCCTCGACCGAGATCGGCGAACTGGCGGCCACGCGGCACTGCGCCAGGATCGCCAGGTATTGGGCCGAGTGCCCCTGCACGCCGAAGTAGCCCTTGAGGGCCACGAGCCGCCCCGCGGACGTGGTGAGCATGGTCTGGCCGCGACACCGGCCGCCGATGTTCGACCAGCCGATCGCGTTGACGAGGTCGCCGGCGGGGCCGCCCAGGCGCACCTGCGTCGGGATGCCGAAGGCGATGAAGCCGTGCATCACTTCCCAGGGGGTGTTCTCGGCGGTGTTGAGCGGCCGCCGCTGGTAGATCGCGAGCGTCTGCTGAATCCGCTTGCGGAGCCGGTCGAACCGCGGGGTGCGCGGGGCGGGCATGCCGGAGGGCACGAGTCGCGTCACCACCAGCGGCGCGGTCTGCCGGCCGCTGACCGAGGGAGACACCGTCACGGTGCGTTCGGGTCGGGGCTGGTAGTCGACGTCACCGGCGTCGGTCAGGATCTTGCGGACGGTCTGCCCGGCCGCGGTTGTGAACGTCGCGGTCTCCTTCCAGGTGGGCAGTCGGCCGCTCGGCGAGGCGGCGCTTCGAGCCACTTCGCGGGCTGCGGTCCGGGGCTTCTCGCCCCGGGCCTCGTTCGCGCGTCGCTCGAGATGTTCCACCTCGTCGGCCCCCGGTGGCTGCGGCAGCGGAATGAAGGCCGGCGTCGGCTCGGGCCGCAACCGCATCATGCTGTCGAGAAACCGGCCGCGGCCCGGGGGAGCTCCTCGAATCGGCAATGCCGCAGCGATGCACGCGACCAGGCAGACAAGCACGCGACCGCGTGTCATCCGCCTGGTCGGTCCACACGTCGATCGTGGCGGGGCGGGCTGCCCGGAACAGCACATTGAATGGCGGACTTCGGAAACGGATTGAGACCACACGACCTCGGGGTTATCGGCACGGTCCTGACCAGAACGCGACCGGTCAGGCTGGCACCCCAGGGTTGCGGCAGTCCGCCCCGCCGGCACACCTCGCCCCATTTACCAGAGGCCTGTGTTTGCCGGGCGAGGGCGCAGCGACGGGAGCCTTGGCCGGTCCTGCATCGCCGGCCCTCGCTGGCCGTCCCGTTCGGCACGGCACATGCCCGCGGCAGGAATCTTCGTCGGCCGTGGAGAGCCGACGCAGGCACGACGACGTTCGCCTGGGGGGCGGCCGCCACGGGGCGAGGTACGCGCGCTTGGTCGTGGCGTTCTCGTGCCCGATATGGCGGAGTGAACGACTCGGCCAGGGATGGCGAAGCGCCGCCAGCTCCGTGGGCGCGGAGGGCGGATACCCACGGCTGGCCCCGTAGCCGTACCTTCAGAACAGTTGCCTGAACCCCTCGGCGATCGACCACTCGGTGCCCTTGGCCTTCGGGTCGGCCGCCCAGGCCCGCCAGGCGTTCACGTCGTCGCCGAGATCGCGGCCGCTGACGTCCTTGAGTGCGGCGACCGCACGAAACTGGATCGCCGGATTCGGATCCTCGAGCGCCCGGGCAAGTGCCGGCACGGCCGACTCGTCGCCCAGGTCGCCGAGTTCGCGGAGCGCCCGCAGCCGGACATCAATGTCGGAGTCGGCGTCGATGCGGGCGGCAAGCAGTTTGACGGCCTCCGGCCCGCCGCGCTTCCGCCACGCCTTGCAGGCCGCCATCCGCACGCGCGGCTCCGGGTCTTCGAGCGCGCCGCGGCAGACCGCGACCGCCGCGGGCGCGTCGAAGTCCGCAGCAATCGCCAGCATGGCGGCCCGCACGCGCGGATCGTGCTCCGCGAGGATTTGTTGCAAGAGCCCACGGGCGAACTCGACTTCGGAACCGCTCTTCGCCTTGGACGCAGCGACCGTCAGTTCCTCGATCCGTTGATCGGCGGTAGCACCGTACTTTTCCCGCTCGGCCGCCACGTTGGCGGGATCGATCGCCTTTCGCCAGGCCGCACAGCCGACGGCCGCCCCGGCGCAGAAGACGAGGCACGAGGTTCGGATTGCGACGGAGGCTGTCATTCGGGACGATGCTCCTGACGGCGACGCGGGACGCGCGATCCGTCCCGGGGGTCGGCGACGGTAACCGGCCCCGGCGTTTCGGGCGATGCCAGTCGGCCGCCGCGGCCCGCGTGGCGTTCCTGCCCAACCCCCCCAGGCCTCCCGCATGCTCGACCGCGAGGGATCGGTGACGCGGATGCCGGCACGGCCGCCGAGCCGGGTGCTGACGATGATCGCCTTGCTGGCCCTCACGCTCGCGCAGGCTGCCGGCGAGCCGACCCATGGCGACCGCGTCGAGTTGCGGGTCACCGATGGCCGGGTCGTGCGCGGCGGAGTCGTGGTGGAGGCAGCCGACGGCGGGCTCCTCGTCGCCCACGACGACGGCCGCTGGGAACTCGTCCAGCCCGGCGACGTGATTCGACGCGCGAACGCTCCGCCCCCGGTCCAGGAAACACCCCAGCAGCTCGGCCGCCAGATCCTGGCCGAGCTGCCCCCCGGCTTCGACCTGCTGGTCACCAAGCACTACGTGATCTGCTTCGCCACGTCGCGCGACTATGCCAAATGGTGCGCCGCCGTATTCGAGCGACTGCACGACGCGTTTGGCAACTTTTGGCAGCGCGGCGGCCTCGACGTAACCGACCCCACCGGTCCGCTGGTGGTGGTCATCTTCGCAGACCGACGGGCCTTTCAGACGCACGCCACCACCACCCTCGGTGCCGCCAGCGGACAGGTGGCTGGCTACTACGACATGCTGAGCAATCGCGTCACCACCTTCGACCTGACCGGCA
>VGYP01000231.1 GCA_016872955.1 Planctomycetota bacterium | reverse complement strand
CGCGGCCACGGCCTCGTCGTCGACGAAGGTCTCGAGGAACACCGGCCAGTGGCCTTCCAGGGCCAGCAGGGCGCCGCCGACGTCGCCCTGTTTGGAGCGATGGTCGATGCGGGCCGCCTGTCGGGCGAGCCAGCCACGTTCGTCCGCATCGAAGGCCAGGTCGAAGACCCGCACGTCGTCGATCTCGACGCCGCCCGGGCCGAGCAGGTCGAACCGCACCCGCATCGACTCGACGCCGGACACGGGCAAGTCGTCGACCTGCAGCACGAACAGCGACCAGTCGGCCGCGAGAAGCTTGCCCCCCGCCAGTCCGCCGACGGCCGCGAAGCGGTAATACTCACGGCTCCCCTCGATGCCCTCGACGGCGATCCGCAGGGGGGGCTGTGGGTCAACAGGCTTGATCCTTAGCCAGGCGGCGACGCTGATGCGGCCGGTTTTCGGCGGCGGGAAGGGGTTGCTTCGCAGGGTCGAGAGCCCGTTTCGCGAGGCGAACTCCAGTGCCCGAGCAGGGCCCGCGGGGCGCGGGCTGTCCGCCGCGGACATTCCCGTCACCAGCCGCAGAGATCCGCGGCGCGGCTCGACCAGTTCCCAGCCCGTCACGGTGTCGGAGCCACTGCGTGTGGCCGGTTCATCCGGGCCCAGTTCGAACGATGGATTGTCGAGCACCCCGAGGGCCGCCGGTGACTCGAGCACCGCCAGCCGCTGCCTGAGGCCCTCGATCCGACGACTGATGTCGTGGCGCACGGGTTCCTCGTAGGCGACGCTTGCGCCGGCGATGCTCGCGGGGCCGTCGACCACCAGCGAACGCACGCCCCAGGCGGGAAGCGAGACCGTCAGGCTCCCCTCCGCGGCGAGTGGTAGCGGCGCTTTGTCGACGGCGTCGAGCACGGCCACCGGACGTCCCGCGAGCGTGAGCAGGCCACGGGCGGCCGCCGGACCCGCATTGACGATCGCCAGACGGGTCGTGCCACCGACGACCGCGGAGCGAACGACCAGCGGCGCAGGCAGGCCGACCGCCGCGGCCATCGCCACCGTCGGCAGCGACTCCACGGCCTGCCTGGCCTTGGGTGGGGACGCGGCAAGCGTGACGGCTGCCCGACCGTCGAAGATCACGTCCACGTCGCCCGTCACGAGTGACGCGGCCAGGGCACGGTCGCCGTCTGCGGTCGTGGGCACGAGCGTGACCTCGACAGGCCCCGGAGGAGCGGCCGTGCCGAAGGGGCCGTGAGGCACGATGTCCGCAACGTCGATCACTCGTGGCCGCGACACGATCGCGAGGCCCCTCGGCCCGCTGGTTCCTGCCGGTGAGGAGGCCAGCATGGCGTTGGCCACCGCCACCGTCGACCGTGTGTCGAGGGAGCCGCCGGCCGCCTGGGCGAAGGGTGACACGAAGACCAGTCGCCCCCGGGCCGCGCCCGCCGGTGACCCGACGGCCAGCCCGACTTCCCGGAGCAGGTCGGCGGTGTCCGGCTCCGCCAGTCGCGGCCGGAAGCGGCTGGCCAGGTCGCCCGTCGCGAACAGGGTGGTGGGCATCACATACAGGCGCCAGCGGCCGTCGAGCGCCGCCACCGCCTCGGCCAACTGCTCATAGAACGAGGCGATTGCGGTCGCCCGCCAGGCGAGCCACGGCTCGCGCCACGGCCCGGCGACGAGCCGGGCGCGGTCGGCAAAGCGCGTGTCGCCGCTCGGTCCTTCGTCCTCGTCGATCGCCGTGAGGAATCGGCTGAAGGTGGCGTCGTCGATCCCCCAGGCCACGCCGGGCAGGTGGAGCCAGCCATCGTGCGGCAGCAGCACCGCGACTCCCTGCGTGGCGGGTGAACCGACCAGGCGGCCCGCCGCCTCGGTGACGATCTCCACGACGGCCCGTTGCACGCGGGGGTCGAGGACGTTGTAGTGTGTGCCGCCCGCGAGCTGCCGCGGTCGACCATCGGCACCGACGCAGGCGACGCCGGCGGCCTCGTCGCCCGTGAGCAGATCCTCGAGCGCCGGAATCGCCGCGTCGAACGAGAAGGCGGGCACGAAGGTCAGGTCGGCACGGCCGTACTCGGCGGCGATCGTGCCCAGCAGGTCCTTTGGCATTGGGTCGAGACCCGCGTCGCCGGCGGCCGCCGGATCCCAGCGCGGCGCTTGTCGCGTCAAGCGGGTCGGCCAGGCGGCGGCACCCTCGCCATAGACGACGACCGCACCGCCGGCGAGACCATCGGCCGAGATCACCTCCGTGGAGTGCCTGATGCCGTCGAGGTGCGCGACCCAGTCGGGGAGCGGGCGGCCGCCCGCCGCTGCCACGTACGCGGATCCCCCGTAGCGGCGGTGCAGGTCGGGAGCCAGCAGCAGGGCGAGGCTCGGCCGCTCTGCTGGGGCCGCGAGCGACGGGGCGTTTGGGCGTCTCGCCGGAGCCAGGCGGGCGGGGCCGGCGGTGATCCGAATCCGGCCCACGAGTGCCGGCGAGGCATCGGGGTTGGCCAGGACCAGCAGGGGATTGCGGCTCGTCGGCCAAAACACGAAGCGGTGTCGCTCGATCCCAATCGACGCCGATGCCCCGGTCTCGAATCCGCCGGCATGCCGGACCTCGACGGCCGCCGCCGTGGCATCGGCCTCCAGCACGAGCACCGCGATGGCAGCCCGCGGCGCGGCGGGGGATTCGATCTCGACGAGATGTGGGCGGCCCGGCTGAGCGTTGGCGATGACGATGCCTTCCCAGGTCGGCTCGCCCGCTTCCGCGGCCGGCGGCAGGCGCAGCATCGGACCGAGTGCGTGCGGCACCACGACCGAGTGGCCGGCGGCCAACAGCCCGCCGAACCGCGGCACGATGGCGGAGACGTTGGGCAGCGGCACGTCCGGAAGCCTCGGCAGCGGCACCTTGGGCCGCGACAGGCTCGGCAGGGGCATGGTCGGCAGGTTGATGGTCGGCACGGCCACCGTCGGCAGGCCCCTGCTCGGCAGGCGACGCAGCCGCTCGTGGAGTTTCGGGCTGCCGGGATCGAGTTCGTACACAACCTGCCAGGCCGTCTCGTCCGCCGCCGCCGCCGGGGTCGTGTCATCGATTGCCACCAGTTGCAGCGTTCGATTGGCCAGCGATCGCGTCCAACGCAGTCCGCCGCGGGCCACGGCCTCGAGAGTCACCTCATAGACGCCCGCACGGGCCGGCAGCGAGACCTCGAACTGCGCGGCCGCGAACGTGGTCGGCAGGCGATTCGCCGTGAAGGTGGAGGCGTCGCTGGTCGCGGGTGGCTCGACGGCCACCAGCGGCGTCGTCTGGGCGTCGATCACGTCGGCTCGGCGCGCCTCGGCCAGCCGCAGCCGCAGCTCGAAGTCACCTTCACCGGCCTTGATCGCGAGCAACGGATCGACATGGAGGCGGATCGTTTCTCCGGGACGGCGGACGGCTGTGTGCGTCACCGGGGAGCCGGCGTTGCCGGGCGGCAGATCCGCGAAGGCCACCCGCAGGGCGTCACCCGGGGCGTGCTCGACGACCAGGCGGTTGCCATCGTCGTCGAGCGGTCGCTTGACTGCCGCGGCAAGTACGTCGGCGACGGGCAGATCGACCGTGAGTGGCTCGGCGGTGCCGGCGGCGGGAGCAAGCTCGACGCAGAGCCTGGCTCGCGGCCAATCATCGATCGTGATCTCGACGCCGTCGTTGGCGATCGGTCGATGCTGGGCGATCCGGATGCTCCCGTGGGCGTCACGGGCCAGGGCCGCCGCGTCCCGCTCGGTACAGAGGGTGCGCCACGTGATCGGCAGCGGCGGCAACGCGTCGACCGGCCGGCCGGCGGGACCGACCACGATGCGTCCCTGCCACGCCCGCGCGCTGCCGCCGCCCCAACGGATGCGGATGCTGACCGGCCGCGTCGGTGCGGCCTCGTCCGCGACGACGGGTGACGCGGTGACGGTGACGAGAAGCGCGCAGGTGGAGAGAAAGGATGGGCGACGCATACGCGGACCATGAGCCGGGGCGAGCGGCCGTTCGGCCGGGGCGGGGATGGTAGCGGTGTCGACGCACCCGGAGAAGCGGTTTTCGGACGGGGAAACCCTAGGCCGAAAGCCGCGTTCCGGGTCACCAGACGCCGTGGGTCGCCACCTCGGAGAGGGGCCTCGTCCAGGCCTGCGCGGGATCATCGGCCGCCAGCCGGGCCACCGCGGCGAGTTCTGCGGCCACCTCCGGGCAGCGATCGGCGACGTCGCACGCCTCGAAGTAGTCGTCGGGCTTGGCGTAGAGCAGGGGTACCGCGGTCTCGTCGTCAATCGTGGGCAGCACGAGATGCCAGGCCGGTGTGGCTACGGCCGTCCCATGTCGTGCCACACAGACCGCGCGGTCCCGTTCCCGACGCTGCCAGGTGTCGAGCAGGTCTTCGAGCGGACGCCCTCGTCGTGCATCGTCATCGGCTGCGGCGGTGGCGGCGTCGCCGGCCTGCGCGAGGAGCGTGGCCGCGAGATCGGCAGGCACGAGCAGCCCGCCGTAGCGTTGAGCGGCCATCCGGCCGCGGTGATCGACAACGATCGCGGGCAACTGCACCAATTCGCTGTAGGGGGGGAGCGGCCCGCAGCCGATGCGGCCGTGCAGGCCGAGTCCGACACCGCGTACCCCCGCGACGAGCACCGTCCAGGCGCGGCCGTGTTCCGCGCTCGAGACTGCGTCCAGGAGCGTCGCCAGGCAGCCGTCGAGCAGCGTGAGGTGACCGGCGAAGACATGCCTCAGGCCGGCGATCAGATCGGGATCCGCGCCCTCTTCGAGGGCGATGTCGGGAACGGCGGCTCCCGCTGGAGGCGGCGGGTCGTCCGGATCGACGTACGCCGCGCGGAGGTTGGGCGGTGCGTCCCAGGCGGCTCCCAGGCTCGCCGCGTGGCACCACAGGAAGCGGCGGGTGCCCGCGCCGACGAGGTCGGCCGCCGCGGTGAAGAGTCGACCGA
>VGYP01000230.1 GCA_016872955.1 Planctomycetota bacterium | reverse complement strand
GCTCGCCTGCATCCGAAAAGCCATCTCGTACTGGGCGATCCGCGTGTCGATCTCGGGGTCACCGTAGTCGGCCAGGTGCGAGGCATTCATCGCGGCCAGGTCATCGAGCAACGCCCGTCGCGCCTCTCGGCTGACGCCGGCCGGATTGGCCAGATAGGGCACCGGCTCGCCCGTATTGCGAAACTTGACTCCCTGGAAGCGCGTCGGCAGGAAGCCGCTCCCCCAGTAGTAGTCGAAAAACAGCTGGCCACAGGTCTTGCCCTTGTCGCTCGACGTCATGACCACGAAGGCGGGCAGCTCCTCGGTCTCGCAGCCGAGTCCGTAACTCATCCACGCTCCCATACTCGGGCGGCCCGGCACCTGGGCGCCGGTCAGAAAGAAGGTCACACCGGGGGCATGATTGACTGCCTCGGTGTGCATGCTGCGAACCAGGCAGAGATCGTCGGCGAGACCACCGAGATTCGGCAGCATCTCCGACATCTCCATGCCGCACTGCCCATACCTGCGAAACGGCTTAACCGGGGGGACGGCCGGCCACTTGGCATACCCGCTGGACATCGTCGACAGCCGCGTCGTGCCTCGGACGCTGTCCGGCACGTTCTCGCCGACCCGCTCCGTGAGCACCGGCTTGGGATCGAAGAGATCGACGTGTGACGGCCCGCCTCCCTGCCAGAGCATCACGACCCGTTTGGCCCGGGGCGGGTGGTGCGGCAGCCCCGGCAGGCTTCGCTGGTCGTTCGCCGCGGCCGCCGTCTCCTGCTGCAGGATCGCCGCCAAGGCCGCCGAGCCAATGCCCAGGCCCGCCGAGCCGAACAAGCGTCGGCGAGTCACGCGGACCGCGTTTTGGAGGTGCAGCGATGCGTCGGTCATCGGCGGCTCTTTTCTCGGATCCGTCGGTCCGGTCGTGCAGCGGACCGCATGCCCGGCCTGCGGATCATTCCCTGGTCAGCGTCTCATCAAGGTTCAGGATCGCGAGGCAGACGCTGCTGAGGGCAGCATGCGCGGCGGGATCGAGCGATGGGTCGCGTCGATGCTCCCCCACAGCTAAGAGGTGTGACGCGGCCTCGGGTGCAGCGACGTAGAGTTCCAGTTGCCGGGCGTGCATTCTCCGCAACGCGTCGAGATCGTAGCCGGTCGGGCGGCGGCCGACGACTCGCCTGAAGGCGTACGTCAGTCGACCATCGAGGTCGGTGAAGCGGTGCATGCTCTTTTCCGCCAACACCCGCGCCGCTTCCACCCACGTCGGATCGTTGAGGGTTGTCAGCGCGTGCAGGGGCGTGCTCGTGCGGCTGGCCCGCACGGTGCATGTCTGCCGATTGGCGGTGTCGAACATGTTGGCCGGACTCACCGTTCGCCGCCAGAACGTGTACAGGCTGCGACGGTAGAGATCCCGACCATGTGACGCGGGGTAGGTGAAATCCCGCTCCTTGGTGACCGCGAGCGACTCCCAGATCGCCTCGGGCTGATACGGGTAGACCGGCAGGCCGCCGATCCTGAGGTCGATCAGGCCGCTTGCCGCGAGCGCCACGTCGCGCAGGATCAGCGAGGGCATGCGAAAGCGACCGGCCCGCCCGTGGAGGCGATTCTCGGGATCCTTCGTCAGATGCTCCGAGGTCACGCGGCTCGCCTGCCGGTAGGTGGCGCTCGTGACGAGCAGCCGATGCAACCGCTTCTGGCTCCAGCCCTGGTCTCGGAACTCGATGGCCAGCCAGTCGAGCAGGGCCATGTGCACGGGATACTCGCTCTGCACGCCCATGTCTTCCGTCGTCTTGACGAGGCCGATGCCGAAGAAATGCTGCCACATGCGGTTGACCTGGACGCGGGCAGTGAGCGGATGCTCGGGGGCGAAGAGCCATGTTGCCAGGCCGAGTCGATTTTGCGGGGCCCCCTCCGGCAGCTGTGGCAGGAAGGCCGGTGGCAGGAAAACGATCTTCTCACCGACCGGCGAGAGATAATCGCCGCGATCGAGGACCTTGGTGTCCCGCGGCTGTGCGTCGCTCATGATCATCACCCGCGGCAAGTCGTCGGCCTTGAGGGCGGCGATCTCTCCGCGGAGTCGCTTGACATCCTCGGGGGACTCTTCCCCGATGGCGGCGACGAGGTGCTCCAGGTCGGCGAGCCGTTCCGCAAAAGGCCCCTGGATCACTTCCACAACGGGCGGCGCCACGCGGATTCGCTGGGAGAACCGATGGGGCGTGCCGGCCTCCGGCACGCGGTTGAAGGCATCGAGTAGGCCGTAGTAATCGACCTTCGTGAGCGGATCGTACTTGTGGTCGTGGCACTGCGCGCAGGCCATCGTCAGCCCGAGCCAGGTTGTACTCGTGGTGTCGACCCGGTCGAACAGGTTGTTGAAACGCTGCTCTTCCGGGATCGCACCCCCTTCGCCGTTGAGCAGATGGTTGCGGTTGAATCCGCTGGCGATCTTCTGCTCGAGCGTGGCATCAGGCATTAGGTCGCCCGCCAGTTGCTCGGTCGAGAAGCGGTCGAAAGGCATGTCGTCATTGAGTGCCTGCACCACCCAGTCACGCCAGATCCATTGCCAGGTGTCGCCATCCTGCTGGAACCCGTTGGAGTCGGCGTACCGGGCGGCGTCGAGCCATGCCAACGCCATCCGCTCACCGTAATGGGGGCTCGCCAGCAGCCGGTCGACGAGCCGCTCGTACGCATCCGGGGTCGTGTCGGCGACGAACGCGTCGACCTCCTCGGGCGTGGGCGGCAGGCCGACGAGGTCGGCGTGCAGTCTGCGAATCAGCGTGGGGCGGTCGGCCTCGGGCGACGGGGCGAGACCGGCCGCCTCGAGCTTCGCCAGCACGAAGCCATCGACCGGGCTGCGGATCCAGTCGGTCTTTTTCACCGCGGGTGGCCCGGGTCGCCGCGGCGGCACGAACGCCCAGTGAGGCTCGTAGTCCGCCCCCGCTGCGATCCAACGTTCGAGCAGCGCCTTCTGGTCCGGGGTCAGCCGCCGGTTGGAGTCGGGGGGCGGCATCACGACGTCGGCGTCGCTGGAGCAAATCCGCTCCAGCAGGCTGCTCGCACCGACGTCGCCCGGCACGATCGCTCCGGCATCGACGGCGGCCTTGCGATCGTCGAGCCGGAGGTCGGCCTGCCGCTTGTTGCCATCCTGACCGTGGCAGTAGAAGCAGTTTTCCGCGAGGATCGGGCGGATGTCGCGGTTGAAGTCGATGCCCGTCTCGGCCCCGGCCAGAAGCGGGGCCGAGGCCATCACGGCCGCGGCGAGCGCCGCCTGATATCGGCCACGGCGGGAGGGGAGCGAGCAACCCATGAAACGTCTGGGGGGGTCGCCGGGGAACCTGCGTTGCGAGGCCGCCCCGGCCGCAAGCACATTGCCTTCTGGAACACGACTCGTTCGCCGCGGGAGCCTCTCCGCGCTTCCATGATAGCATCGTGTGCGGCGGAGCGTCATCGCGAAAAGCAACTCACCCGTCGGCCGCCGGCCTGCCCGCAGGCGGGCGTGCAGCCCCCGGATCCGGGCCGGAGATCATCAACCGAAACGAGTTTCGTCGACCGCCCGGATCGCTCCGCAGGGACTGCGCGTGGATCAGGCCGTCCCCCGGCCAACTCCGCGCGGCCCTGAGTCGGGCCCGCACCCACACCTCCCGGCCACCGGCGACGATCGGCTTGATGTCGAGGGGCCACCACCGAAGCCGCCGCGATTGGCTTCACGGCTGTCGAGATTGGTCCAGGTGACGCCGTCGGGCGACACGTCGAGCGCGGCCATCGCCCGCGGGTCGTAGAGAAAGGGATCGCCCGTGGTCCAGACCGCAATGGCGGCCTCCAGCGAGGCAGCGAGAATCTCGAAGGGCGACTCGAACCGCAGCATGATCGTGCCGTCGTGGTCGGGCACCTTCGGTTGAATGAAAGGCGCTTTGCCGGCGTCCCGTTCCGTCGTGCATTCGACGTCGGTCATCGAGACGACATGCGTCCGCCACGCGTCGCCCATGAGGTCGAAGGCGATCTCCCGGAAAGGTGGCATGCGCCACACGACGCGGGCAGGCTCGGCCAGCCGCCGGCCTGCGAAGTCGGCGGGCGTGGCAGGTGTGCCGGCGAGTGCGAGCACGTAGCGGCCGCCTGCGGCGGTCGCCCGGTCGACGCTCCGCAGTTCCCAGCCGCCGCGCTCACCAGCGATCGTCACGCCCTCGAGCGGCACCGGTTTTGCCGTTCCGCTCGGGCCTGAAGTCGGCGACCGAGAGCGACCGGACCGGCTCGTCGAAAGATACGGCCAGCCACGGCAGCGGTGTCGTCCGCAGGCTCGAGACGTTGGCAAAGCTCGCCCTCGGCCCACGGGCCGGTGTCGGCGCTGGAGGCGCGGGCTCGCAGTGGACCAGGAGTACGGTCCCCACGGCTGCGGCCGAGAGTGCGGCGGCCAGGCCGCTCGTCACGAGTCTGCGGTGACGCCGGCCGGCACCAGTCGCGGCCGACGGCGCCCCCGCGGATTGAGTTGCCGGCGGTCGCAGGCCTGCACGATGGGCTCGGCTGCCGCGATGAGCTCCATGACGAAGAAGGGCGTCTCGTCCCCCGCGACCATGCAGCTGCCAGCCAAGTAGACCTACGCAATGCCGGGATGCCGCAGCCGGCCGAGGAACTCCGCCTCGCGGTGGAACCTGACGATTGCCGCCGGCGAGCGGCGGCCCGGATGCATCACCTTGACCGCGACCACGCGGGCCGGCGATCGCTGCCGCGCCTCGTAGACCCGTCCCATGCCGCCCTGGGGGGATCAGCCGGGCGATCACTGCGTCCCCCAACGCGCGGCCCAGCAGTGGATCGGGCACGTCCGGATCGCCGCCCGCCACGAGCCCGAAGTCGCTGGAACGCCTCGACAGCAGGCCGGGCGTGGAGAGCGTGTCTCCGGAGAGAGCCCGCGATCGCCGCCTCCACTCGGTCCGCTGCGGCTGCCT
>VGYP01000229.1 GCA_016872955.1 Planctomycetota bacterium | reverse complement strand
CTCGGGCGACCGGCTCAAGGTGGCCGGCGACGTCCTCGCCTATGCGGATTTCTTTCTGGTCGAGGAGCCCGCGTTCGACGCCGACGCCGTGGCCAAGCGGCTGGCCAAGCCGGGCGTCCGGTCGCAGCTCGAGGCGTTCGCGGCGACGCTGGCCGCGGTCGAGCCGTTCGAGCCGGGGCCGCTCGAGGAGGCGCTCAAGGCCACGGCGGGGGCGGCCGGGGTGAAAATGGGCGATCTCGTGCATCCGGTGCGCGTGGCTGTGACGGGGCGGAGCGTGGGGCCGGGCCTGTACGACTGCCTGGCGATCCTCGGCCGCGAGCGGTCGCTGGCGAGAATCGCCTGCGCGCTGCCGCTGTGCGGGTGAAAAAAGGCCGCCGCGGGTACAACGTGGCGTTTTCGCCTCCACCCCAGGAGTGTTCCATGCCGCTGCTCGTCGTCGGAAGCGTCGCCCTCGACTGCGTCGAGACCCCCACCGCCAGCCGCGACGACGTGCTCGGTGGCTCGGCCGTCTTCTTCTCCTATGCCGCCAGTTTCTTTTCGCCGGTCAAGATGATCGGCACCGTGGGGGAGGACTGGCCGGCCGCACACACCCGCTTTCTCGAGGCTCGTGGCATCGACACCTCCGGGATCGAGACGATCCCCGGCGGCAAGACCTTCCGCTGGCGGGGTCGCTATCTGCCCAATATGAACGATCGTGAGACGCTCGAGGTGCACCTCAACGTGTTCGGCGAGTTTCGGCCGAAGCTGGGGCCGGGCCACCGCGACGCGAAGTTCGTATTTCTCGGCAACGCCTCGCCGGTGACCCAGCTCTCGGTGCTCGACCAGGTGCCGGAGGCGTCGCTAACGGTCGCCGACACGATGGACCTGTGGATCAACATCCAGCGGGACGAACTGGAGACGCTGCTCCGCCGCGTCGACGGCCTGGTGCTCAACGACGCCGAGGCGAAGCTGCTGGCGGAGGATGAGAATCTCGTGCGGGCCGGGCATGCCGTGCGCGAGATGGGGCCGAACTTCGTGGTCATCAAGAAGGGCGAGCACGGGGCGATGTTCTTCAGCGAGCACGAGATGTACGTGATGCCCGCCTACCCCACACCCCGCGTGCTCGACCCGACCGGGGCGGGCGACAGCTTCGCCGGCGGCATGATGGGCCATCTGGCGGCGCTTGGCCGCTTCGACCCCCAGGCCCTCAAGGAGGCGCTGGCCTACGGCGTGATCACGGCCAGCTTCACCGTCGAGGATTTCAGCCTCGACAGGCTGGCGAGCATCGTGCGGCCCGACCTCGACCGCCGGCTGGCCGAGTATCGGCAGATGCTGATGTTTTGACGGGATCGCGGCGGGTCCAGCGGGGCTGGAGTTCGGCAGAAAAACAGGATGTGAACGCCTGTTCAGAAAAACTGTTGCATCTCTGGCCCGGGTTCGATACTATACCCGCGTTCAGTGTTCGGTTTCGCGGCAAATCGCTCGATTCTTGGTGGTGACTCAACCACCCCGACGACGTGCCGGGACCGCTGGGAGGCAGTCGCCATGGTCATGGCATCATCGGGAGTCAACGGTCGGATGGCAAAGGACAAGAAAAAAGGAAACGAAGGCAAGGGCAAGCGGGGGGAGGCCGGCCGCGCCGATCTCGACTTCCTGGATCGCAACTCCGACCTGCGTCACACGCTGGCCCAGATCGAGAAGCAGTTTGGCGAGGGCTCGATCATGCCGCTTGGCGCGTCGGCGCAGATGCCCATCGAGGGCGTCTCGTCGGGCAGCCTGTCGGTCGATCTCGCGCTGGGGGGCAAGGGCTTTCCCAAGGGGCGGATCATCGAGGTGTTCGGCCCCGAGTCGAGCGGCAAGACGACGATCGCCCTCCATTCGGTCGCCGCGGCGCAGCGGGCCGGCGGGATCGCCGCCTTCATCGACGCCGAGCACGCGCTCGACCCCAGCTGGGCCAAGAAGCTCGGCATCTCGCTGGAGCAGTTACTGGTCAGTCAGCCGACCAGTGGCGAGGAGGCGCTCCAGATCGTGGAGATGCTTGTCAAAAGCAATGCCGTCGACATCATCGTCGTCGACTCCGTGGCGGCCCTTGTCCCCCAGAAGGAGCTCGACGGCGAGATGGGCGACTCGGTCGTGGGCGTGCAGGCCCGGCTGATGAGCCAGGCGATGCGGAAGCTCACCGGCGCGATCGCCAAGAGCAAGACGACCGTGATCTTTATCAATCAGCTCCGCGAGAAGATCGGCGTCATGTTCGGCAGCCCCGAGACAACCCCCGGCGGCAAGGCGCTGAAGTTCTACGCCTCCTGCCGCGTCGACGTTCGCCGCATCGGCACCCTCAAGGACGGCGAGGTCGTGGTCGGCCAGCGGGTGAAGGTGAAGGTGGTCAAGAACAAGGTGGCGCCGCCGTTCCGCGTCGCCGAGTTCGACATGATGCACGCCGATGGGATCAGTTACGAGGGCGACCTGCTCGATCTGGCGATGGCGGCCAAGGTCGTCGACAAGACGGGCACGTGGCTGCGGTACGGCGAGGTGCACCTCGGTCAGGGCCGCGAGCGGGCGAGGCAGTTTCTCAAGGAGAATCCCTCCGTAGCGAAGGAACTCCGCGACAAGATCATGTCGTCGCGTGAGGATGTGATCGCCGTGGAGAAGGCCGACGAGGCCGCCGGCGACGGGGCCGCCGGCGACGACGCGGCCGAAGAGTGAGCGTGCGGGCTGGTGGCGGGCGCCGGGGCCGCGACGCGCGGCCCGGCGCGGCCACGCGGTGAGGGCCGCAGGCCGGGGGAGGCTGGCGGAGACCGCCGCGCGGTGGTGGCGACGATGCCGGTCGCGGCCGCGGCACGTTGCGGGCCGCAGGGTATAGTGCCGGGTCTCCGGATCCGACCAACCCGAGGAGCCACCGCCCGAGATGAAGGCAGACGAACTTCGCGAAGCCTACCTCGCCTTCTTCGAGTCCAAGGGCTGCGTCCGCCGGCTGAGCGACGTGCTCGTGCCCCGCTGGGATCCCTCGGTGCTCTTCACGCCGGCGGGGATGAACCAGTTCAAGGATCACTTTCTGGGGAAGTGCACGCTCGAGTTCACCCGAGCCACGACCTGCCAGAAGTGCCTGCGGACGGGCGACATCGACAACGTGGGGCGGACACCTCGGCATCACACCTTTTTCGAGATGCTCGGCAACTTCTCCTTCGGCGACTACTTCAAGCGGGAGGCGATCCACTGGGCCTGGGAGTTCCTCACCGCCCGGAACTGGCTGGCGATGATGCCCGAGAAGCTCTCGGTGACCGTCTACCACGACGACAACGAGGCCTACGCGATCTGGTCGGACGAGATCGGCGTGCCGGCGACGCGGATCACCCGGATGGGCGAGGATGACAACTTCTGGCCGGCCTCCGCACCGAGCCAGGGGCCCGACGGCGTCTGCGGCCCGTGCAGCGAGATCTTCTACCGGATGCCCGATGGCAGCGACGTCGAGATCTGGAACCTCGTGTTCACGCAGTTCAACCGTCTCGGCCCGCCCCCCGACAACCTGCAGCCGCTGCCGAGCCGCAACATCGATACGGGCATGGGCCTGGAGCGGACCTGCGCTATGCTGCAGGGCGTCGACAGCAACTTCCACATCGACATTCTGCGGCCGCTGGTGGAGGCGGTGGCGGAGGTCTGTGGTCGACCGTACGAGGCGGCCAGCGACGACGGCCGGCGGATGCGGCGGATCGCGGACCACGTGCGGGCCTGCACCTTCGCGATCCACGAGAACGTCCTGCCCGGAAACAACGAGGAGAAGTATGTCGTCAAGCGACTGCTACGGCGGGCCGTGCTCGACGGCCGGCAGATGGGCATGCGGGAGGCGTTCCTGCACCGGCTGCCTCCCGTCGTAGCCGAGTTGATGCGGCATCCCTATTCGGAACTGGCCGATACGACCGGCCACGTCGCCGCCGTCATCGAGCGGGAGGAGGAGTCGTTCCTGGCCACGATCGACGGCGGGCTCGAGCGGATCGAGCGGCTCTTCGCCGCGATCGGCTCGGCCGGCGGCAGTACCGTGCCCGGCGGCGAGGCCGCGGAGCTCTACACGACCTACGGCTTTCCACCGGAACTGCTCGAAACGCTCGCGGCCGAGCGGAACTGTGGCTTCGACTGGCCCGGCTTCAAGGCCGAGATGGAGGCCCACGGCCAGCGGTCGGGTGCCGGCCGGAGCGTCGAGGTCTTCACCACCGGCCCGCTCGACGCCCTCAAGAAGACGATGCACGGCTCCGAGTTCATCGGCTACGGGACCACCGCGGGCGAGGGGCGGATCGTGGGCATCATCGCCCAGGGGACGCTCTGCGACACGCTCACGGAGGTGGGGCATGCCGCCTCCGTCACCGTGGTGCTCGACCGGACGCCGTTCTACGGCGAGTCGGGCGGTCAGGTCGGCGACACCGGCCTGCTCGAGTGGCCGGGCGGCCGGTTCGAGGTCGGTGATGCGCAGCGGGAAGGTGGTTTCACGCTCCACAAGGGTCATCTCCGCTCCGGCACGCTCCACCTCGGCGTGGCCGTCACGGCCCGCGTCGACACGGCCCGGCGGGCGGCCCTGCGGCGGGCCCACTCGGCGACCCACCTGTTGCACGCGGCGCTGCAGCAGTTTCTGGGCGGCCACGCCCTGCAACAGGGCTCGAAGGTGGATGCCGACCTGCTGCGGTTCGACTTCTCGCACCCCGGCTCGATCGACGAGGAGACGCTCGCGCGGATCGAGGCCCGGGTCAACGAGCACGTCTTCGCCGCGGTGCCGGTGACCGCGCGGCTCCTGCCGCTGGCCGAGGCGCGGCACGAGGGAGCGATGATGCTCTTCGGTGAAAAGTACCCCGACGTCGTCCGGATGGTGACGATGGACGGCGTCAGCCGTGAACTCTGCGGCGGCACGCACGTGTCGAGCACGGGCCAGATCGGGCTGGTGCGGGTGGTCGCGGAGGAGAGCGTCTCAGCCGG
>VGYP01000228.1 GCA_016872955.1 Planctomycetota bacterium | reverse complement strand
GGGGCGCGGGGTTCGCGATGCGGGTAACGCCGGATCCGAGGCGCGCCCGTAACCCGGCGGTGCGTCCCTTCGTGCCCAACGAGGCCGCCGTGGCCGCCGCCGGATCGCGCGGCGGCAAGACCCCCGACCGTCAGCCCGGCGGCAGTCCGCAGTCCTTGCCGGGCGGCACCACCGTCGCCGGTGACACGCTGCGGGGGCAGGCGGCTCGCATCGAGGCACAGGGCCGCCAGGCCGTCGACACGTCGATCGCCGCGATCAACGCCCAGACAGCGAGGGCCATGACGCTCGAGAACCACCTGCGAACGGTGGAGACCTTCTTCGAGGCACGGCGACTCAACTGGATCAACCGGGCCTTCGAGGCCGGTCCGGCGATCACGTCGGCACAGGCCGTGCGGATGGCGGCGGCCGGGGTGCCGCCGCGGCCGAGCCATGCGGAACTCGATCCTGCGACCGGCACCATCACCTGGCCCCGGGTGCTCGCCGATCCGGCCTACACGCACCTCATCGGCCGAATCCAGCAACACTTCCACGAGCGGCTGGCTCGCGGCGGCAGTCATGACCAGGCCCTGGCGGGTGACTTTTCGGCGGCCTGCGATGAACTCGAGGCCCGTCTGCGGGTGGATGTCGGCCGACATCGCTCCGGCCACTATGGCAGGGCGCGGAGTTTTCTGGAGACCTTACGGCGGGAATACGATCTGCCGCTCACCGAGTGAGCCTCAGCGGTCGCAGCGGTGCTCGCCGTGCCGGAGCAGCCGCTCGAGCGCCACCACGCCGATCGCCCACATGCCGGCGAGCATCCAGTCGGGCGTGTCGCGGCTACTCCGCCAGTCCTGCCGGGGAAACCATGGCTCGGCAAGATCCTCGACCCGCGGCTCGTCCGTCCGCGTCGGATCGCCCGGCGGGAACTCGAGGGTCGCACGAGCGTCGGCCTCGGGCACGAACAGCCCTTCGAATGCCCAGCGGGACGGGATGGCGTCGGCCAGATAGGTCGTGACCCGGGGAAGCTCGGGCAAGGGCAGCAGGATGCCGCCCAGGATGACCATCGGCAGGATCACCAGCGGCAGCAGGCTGGCGGCCGCCTCGGCCGAGCGGGCGACGGCCGACAGGCAGAGGCCGATCACCGCCGCCACGTTGGCCGCCAGGAAGAGCGTCAGCCATGTGCCGCCGAACGAGGCCTGCAGGCCGCAGCCACGCCCCACGATCGAGAGCAGCAGCCAGCATTGCAGCCCGCAGAGCACCGCCAGCACGAGCAGTTTCGAGGCTAGGTAGGCCGTCAGCGAGAGTCCCACCATCCGTTCGCGGCGGAGGATGGCACGCTCGACGACGATCTCACGGGCGGCGTTCGAGCAGCCGAACCAGATGGCCGCCAGCGCCATCAGGAAGGTGGTCGTCGCGACCGCCCGGGCCAACTCGGCCCAGGACTCGTGGTCGAGCGGTCCCGACGCTCGGCCGCCGAAGACGCCGGCCACGAGCAGCCCGATGATCGGCGCCTGCGCGAGCAGGATGGCGGTCGTCCAGCGATCGGCCACCTTGATCGTCACGGATCGGCGGACGAGCGTCCACCACTGGGAAAGCGCGTCGAGCGGGGACGCGCCACGACGCGGGCGGGGTGAGGTGACGGCCACGGGAACGCTGCGCCGGCCATCGACCCACGTCCGGTAGGTCTCGGAGCGGTGAAATGCGGCCCGCCAGTCGGCCACCGGCCGCGAGGCCAGCCCCCTGAGGATCGCTTCGGGATCCGCACCTTGGCCGTGAGGCTCGAAAAAGCTGGCCGCGTCGGGCAGGGGCGGTCCGAACCAGACGAGCTGGCCGACGTCCCGCGAGGACGCGTCGCGGGCGATCACGACCAGGCCATCCATCTGGCGGAGCACGTCCGGCCCAGGCTGATGGATCGTCAGGACGACCGTCTTGCCGGCGTCGGCCAGGCCCCGGAGCAGCGTGATCAGCACCAGGGCGTCGGTGCTCGACAGCCCGGAGGTCGGCTCGTCGAGCACGAGTATCGGCGGATCGGTGATCAGCTCCATCGCCACGTTGACCCGCTTCCGCTGGCCGCCGCTGATGCCCCGGCGATCGGCCGAGCCGATCCGCACGTGTTCCGCGCCGGTCAGGCCCAGGTCGCCCATCACGGCGTCGGTCCGGCGTCGAATCTCGTCGTCGGCGTAGTCGCGGGGCAGGCGCAGTCGGGCGGCGAACCAGAGGGCCTGCGAGACGGTCAGCTCCGCGTGCATGATGTCGTCCTGCGGCACGTAGCCGATCTGACCGCGGAACTCGTCGTAGCGGGCGGAGAGATCGGCACCCGACACGAGCACCGTTCCGGCATCGGGCTCGAGACCGCCCACGAGCGTCGCCAGGAGCGTCGATTTGCCGGCGCCGCTCGGGCCCATGATCGCGACCAGCTCACCGGCCGACACGGCCAGCGAGACGTGCTCGATCAATCGTCGACCGCCGGCATCGACGGCGATGTCCCGCGCCTCCAGCACCGACCGGACGGCGGAAGACCGGCCCTCGAGCCGCGGGCCTTCGGTGGTCAGCAGCAGGCGGTGGCTGCCCAGGCCGATCACCGCGCCTGCCGCCACCCGCTGCGGGCCGTCGATCCGGCGGCCGTCCACGAAGGTGCCATTGGTGCTGCCGAGGTCGCGGATCCGCCAGCCCTCCCCGTCGGTTTCGAGGATGGCGTGACGGCCCGACACCATCGGCTGGTCGAGGACGACATCGCAGCCGGCGGACCGACCGATCACGAGTGGTCGGCGGCCGGCCGGCAGGGGGAGAGTCGTGGCGGTGGTCGTGGTGCCGATCGGGGCCGCGGGCGGCGCAGGCCAGGGCAGCGGTTCGCTGGATCCGAGCGTGATCCGGTCGGTGGGCGACACGACGAGCGTGCCCATGAGTCGGATGCCGTTGACGAAGGTGCCGTTGGTGCTGCCGAGATCCTCGAGTGTCCAGCGGCCCTGCTCGTGCACGAGGCGGCAGTGTCGCGACGACACGTAGGGGCTGGTCACGCGGAGGTCGCAGCCCGCCGCGGAGCCGATGATCCAGATCGTGTTTCGGGGTGGCGGCATGGCGGGGCGGGAGCGTCGTCCGGCCGGCGGGCCACGACGTCGCCCCCGACAAGGTGGTGGTATGGTAAGACGTCTCGGAGCGCGGCGCAAGCCGCCCCGATGGCGTTCGCGAGGCTGCGGGCATGAAGGCGGAAGGCGACCAGGGCGACGATCGGGGAACGGTCCTCGAGCCGGTCGCCCACCTGCGGGATGCCTGGTCCGGCCAGGCGCGCGAGCCGCTGGCGGCGACACGGCTGGAACCACGTCCTGTCGAGCCGCTCACGGCCTTGGGGGCCGTCGTCGAACAGCCTTACCGGCCCACGATCCGGCCGCTCGTCCCGCGACTGACGCTGCTGGACGACGCGGCGGCCGCCGATGGCGAGACGATCAGGCTGCGTGACGGAATCACGTTGATCGGCCGCACCGAGGGCCACGTCCGCCTGCCGCACGACCCTCTGGTCTCGGGCCGCCATGCCGAGATCGTCCGGGAGGGCGCGGGGCGGCCGCATCGCTGGCTTCTTCGCGATCTGGGAAGTTCCAATGGCACCTTCGTGCGGTGCAGCAAGACGGTGCTCAGGGCCGAGTCGCTGCTGATTCTCGGCGGCCGGCGGTTCCGCTTTCGGCCCCCGCCCCAGCCCGGTGCCGAGGTGGCGGGCGACCGCGCCGGCACCATGGCGGTCGATCTGGCCACCTGGCAGGCAGCGGGCCTGCCAGCGCTGGTGGAGACCGGTCCGGCGGAGGGCGGGCTTGAGATTCCGCTCTCCGGGGCCGACCTGACGCTCGGTCGGCCGGGTCAGGGCCACGCGATCGAAATCGACGACCCGCTGCTGGCTCCGCGACACGCCCGCATCCGCCGTGAGGCCGCCGGCCACTGGGTGCTCGAGGCGGTGCCGTCGCTCAATGGCGTCTGGACGCAGATCACGTGTGTGCCTCTCGCCGCCGTCTGCCGCTTCCAGGTCGGCGAGCAACGCTTCCTGTTCGTCGTGGACGGGGCCTGACCGCCTGGTCAACGCGGGACTCGGGCTGCGGTCGATCGCGGCGTCAGCGACCGCGGCGGTGTTGTCCCCTCGGCGGCGTCGGCGGCGTCGCCGCCGACGCCGCGAACTTCTCTGCCTGGCCGGTGAGTTCGTAGAGGAACCGGCTCGGGCGGCAGGGCTTCCGCTTGCCCCACTTTGTTCGCGTCAGGCAGAGCGAGAGGACGAGGCGGCGACGGGCTCGGGTGACGCCGACGTAACAGAGGCGGCGTTCCTCGTCGATTGCCGTCAAGGCGTCCGACAGCGATCGGTGGTGCGGGAGAATGCCCTCCTCCAGGCCGACCATCCAGACGCAGTCGAACTCCAGCCCCTTGGCGGCGTGGAGCGTCATCAGCCGGAGGGCGTTTCCCTGGGGGGCATCGTCCTTGAACCGCTCCTCCTGGTTCTCGACCTGCAGCACGAAGTCGTCGAGGAAGCCACAAATCGCGTCGGCGAGATCGCCACTGGCTCGCCCCTTTCGTTCGTGCTCGTCGAGGGCCGCCGCCACCTCCTCGCAGCAGGCCCAGCGAGTCTCGGCCTCGGCGGGTTCGTCGGCATAGTCCTTGTCGAGCAGTCCGCGATAGCCGACATCGTCCAGCAGCCGGCGCAGCACGACCGCGGCCCGGGACTGCCCTGGCCTCGCCGGCACGGCCTGTTTCAAGGCGACGAGTCGCTCGAGCGCGGCCACGCCTGCCGTCGCCGCCGCCGACAGACGTCCCGCGGCCCGCATCTCGGCGAGTGCCCTCCAGAGGCTGGTGCCCGCCTCGGCCGCGGCGGCCCGCGCCGCCTGCAGCGTCTGCGACGACACGCCCCGCGGGGGCACGTTGGCGATGCGGGCCAGGGCGAGATCGTCGTCGGGCTGCACGAGAAACCGCAGGAAGGCCATCACGTCCTTGACCTCGCGGCGGTCGA
>VGYP01000227.1 GCA_016872955.1 Planctomycetota bacterium | reverse complement strand
CTGGATGCCGGCGGCGTGCAACGACCAGCCGTACACCTGTGACTGGGGCACCGGGCGGATCTATCGCCATCCCCTCGTCTGCCGCGGGGCCGGCTACGAGGCCACGCAGGACTCGTTTCTCGAGATCAACCGGTCCACCGACCTCGACGTCGATGCGATCGGCAACATCTACGCCGCGAGCTGGCGGAACGGCGGCTTCAAGTGGTCGGGCCCCGACGTGGGGTTCATCGCGAAGCTGCGTCCGGAGGGGCTGGCGGAGATCGCGCTGCCGGACGCGGAGCGGGCGAGCGTGGCCGACCTCGTGACGGTGCTGGCAGGCCCCAGCCATCGGCTCCGGCTCGAGGCCCAGCGGGCGATCCTCCAGCGGTCGCTCGCAGCTGAGGCGCAGCCCGCACTCGTGGCGCTCGCCCGGGACGCGTCCGCCAGATCGGCAGCGCGGGTGGCGGCACTCTTCACCGTGGCGCTCGGCCGCGGTGAGGCGGCCGTGCCCGCGCTCACGGCGCTGGCTGCCGACGCGTCCGTCGCTCCCTGGGCGATACGGGCGCTGGGCGACCTGGCGGCCGCCGGCACGAAGGTGCCGCAGGAAACGCTCCGCGCGGCGGCCTGCGCAGCCGATGCCCGCACCCGCAAGGAGGCGATCGTGGCGCTCGTGCACGCCGGCGACGCCGACGCCGCCCGGACGCTGCTGCCGCGGACGGCCGACGGCGATCCGGTCGTGGCCCATACCGCCGTCGAGGGCCTCGTGCGGCTGGCATCGACCCGCGAGGCCGACGTGATCACGGCCTGCATCGCGGCCGTCGACGGGGCTGACACGGATGCGGCAGTGCGGCACGCGGCCTGCCGTGTGCTCGGCGAGATCCACTCGGAGGCCGCGGTCGATGCCGTGCTGCCGCGACTCGCGGTCGCGGATGCGTCCCGTACCGATCTGGCCTGGGCGGCGGCCCGGCAGTGGCGGCGCGAGAGCCGCTGGCAGGGGGACGGCTGGGGCACGCGGCCCGACACCCGCGGGCCCTACTATGCCCTCGAGGAATGGTCGGCCTCGCCGCGGATCGCTACGGCCCTCGGCGAGTCGATCGCCGCGGCGGCGGCCGCCGAGTTGCCGGCTCTCGCCCGCGTGGTCGGGCTGCACCGGCTTCCGGAGGCGACGATGCTGTCGGGCCTCGCGTCCCGCGGCGGCGATCCGGCGGTGGCGGCCGCGATCACGGCCTACTTCAAGCTGGCCGGCGGGAAGCCGTCGCCAGCGGCCGCCGCCCTAATGGCGGCGAAACCGGTGCCGACCGTCGCCCCGGTCGAGCCATCGCTGGCGGGCCCGTTGGCGGCCGACGGTGGGCCGACACTCGCCGGCCGCGGCGTCGACGAACTCCTCGCGCTGGCGGAGTCGGAGCGCGGCGACCTCGGCCTGGGGGCCCATGTGTTCGTGGCGAAGAAATGCGTCGCCTGTCATGCGGCCGGGCCCGACAGCGCGGGGTTTGGTCCGTCATTGGCCAACGCGGCCGGCATCTACCCCCGCCGCCAACTCGCGGAGAGCATCCTGCTGCCCCATAAGTCGATCGCCCAGGGCTTCAAGACAAATGTGATCGTGCTCGACGACGGTCGGTCGGTGGTGGGCTTCGTGACCCGCGAGGCGGCCGAGATTGTCGTCCTGCGGGATGCACAGGGAGCCGAGCACCGGCTGCAGAGGGCCGCGATCGACGAGCGGTCCGAACTGCCGACGAGCGTGATGCCCGAGGGTCTGGTGGCCGACCTCTCGGTCCGACAGTTCGCGAGCCTGCTGGATTACCTCCAGAGCCTCAAGCTCCAGTAGGCGGAGCAGGCGTCACGGTCGCGAGTCCGCTCGCCGCTGCAGCAGCGAGAAGTCCTGGCCGAACCGTGCCGGTACGAACGCGCGGACCTCGAACCGCTCGGCCGCGAGTGCCAGGATGGCAGCCTCGGGGTGATAGGCGGCGCAGGCGTTGCTGCCGGCCGCGTTGGGAAACCGCACGACTAACTCGCCTGCCATGAAGCAGGCCCGCTCCGCGGCGGTCAAATCCGCGGCATAGTGCTCACCATGGGTCGTGAGCAGGAGATGTCCGCCCGGTTGCAGCACGCGGGCCAGCTCGGTCAACCAGGCTTGCTGCGCGGCCCGGGGCAAATGCGTGAAGACGGAGAACAGCACGACGAAGTCGAAGGCCGCCGCCGGGCAGTCGAGCGGCGGTGCCGCCGCGTTCACGCGGCAAGAGACGTGCGGGAGGTTGTCGCGGCACCAGGCGATGAGCCGCGAGTCGACATCGCTGCCGTGGAAGCACGGTCCCCGCACGCTGCTCCAGTGACGCAGCACGCGACCACAGCCACAGCCGAAGTCCAGCACCGCGGTGAACCGGTCGAGGCGAAGGCCGGCTCGGCCCAGCACGTCCTCAATCGCGGCGGCGATGCCGCGGCCAGTCTCGAGAAACCCGGCCGCATCGCCGTCGCCGCCGACGAGCATCATGAGTTCCGGAGGCGGCAGCGGGAGACCATCGGCGACGACCGGGTACGCGGCGAAAGGGCGGGCTCGCCAAAGGTGATAGCTCCGTGACAGGGGACGGAGCAGCCCGACGCGGTCGAGGGCCTGCTTGACCAGTCGCCATCCCATGCCTGCTGGAGCATCCATCGTGTCAGCGGATTCCCCGGACGCACGCGACCGGCGGCGAGAATACCACGGCTGCCAGACCACCCGCGACCGCGTGCCGTGTGACGACCGCTCGATCGCCACGGCCGCGGCGGTGACATGCTCGACCGCGCAGCCGCCGGGTGCTGCCTTGAACCCGAGCGGCGGCAGCCCCGCGTCGGTCGGCACGCCGGCCCGCGTCAGGCGGTGATCTCCGCGAGGTCGACGGCCCGGTGCTCGCGGACCGAGCGATAGGCCGCCTCCACGACTGCCAGCGTGACGAGATTGTCGCGGCCCGTGCAGACGGCGGCCGCGGTGCCCTCGAGGTCGCGGAGCAGCTCGGCCATCGGGCCCACGAAGGCGTCCGGAAACCAGGCCTCCGGCCAGCGGGGCCGGTGCCAGCCGCCGGCCGTGGTGGTCCAGTCGAGCGTGCTCGGCCGCCGCTCGGGCCAGGCAGGCCAGCCGATCTCACCCAGCGCCATGCCCAGGCTGCCCTCCACCCGGAACCGCACGAACGGTTCCCCCTCGGCCCCTTCTCGGGCTGGACCGGCCCAGACGTCGTCGAGCGCCAGGCAGCGGAGTCCGGCACCGCCGCCCGGCACGTCGTATTCCAAGATCGTTATGCAGATGCCGTCCTCGTGGGCGAACGAGCGGGCCGTCCGCGGATCGGGGCGGACCGAGGCGAATACCCGCACCGGATCGCCGAACCACGCGCGGAACGTGTCGAGGTGGTGGATCGACATGATCCGCAGCGTCACCCAGCCCTGCCGCTCCTGCCAGGGCATCCAGTGCGGAATGGCCCGCATCTCGATCGTGGCCAGCACCGGCTTCCCGAGCGTGCCCGCCTCGAGCAGGGCTCGGCAGACGCGGACGGCATGGTCGTGTCGCATGTTCTGATTGACGACCAACCGCACGCCGGCCGCCTCGCAGGCGTCCACGAGTCGCCGGGCCTCGGCGTAGGACGGGGCGAGCGGCTTCTGGGCGAGGATGCCGCGGATTTTTCCGGCCCTGGTCAGGGCGGCATCGATCACCGCCGGCTGCACGTCGGGCGGCACCGCGATGTCGAGCACGGCCACGCCGGGATCGTCGAGCAGCGCGTCGAGTGAGCCATGCACCCTCGGAATCCCGTGCCGGGCGGCGACCTCCGGCCGACGTGAACTGATCGCCACGGGTCGGATGCCCGCCTGCAGATAGGCCGGCAGATGGCAGTCGGCCATGATGAACCCCGCCCCGATGCAGCCGATGCCCGGCACGGGGCCGATGGGCAGCGGCGGCAGATGGTCGGGCACGTCGGCGGGCGGCATGCTCAGGCCTTCTTCGCCAGTCCGTGGGCCGAGCGGTCGCGGTCGCCCGCCAGCCAGGCCACGTCGCCCGCCTCGGAAAATCGGCGGACTCCCACCTCGCGGATCCGGGCGTCGGGCACCACGTCGAGCGGCGTGTAGCGGGGGTGATGGGAGTCCTTGTAGGGGTCGTTGGCCGCCGCGTTGTAGCAGCAGATCATCGACCAGCGGGGATGCTCCGAGCGGTTCATGTCGGAGCGGTGCAGCAGGTTGGCGTGGAAGAAGATGACGTCGCCGGGCGCCATCTCGCAGTGCACCAGCGCCAGTCGCGTCAGCACGGCATCAACCCGCTCCCTGTCGGCGCCGGCTTGGTCGCCGGACAGCACGTGTTCGATCCGCCCGAGCTCGTGCGACCCGGGGATCACCTGCAGGCAACCGTTCTCGCGGGTGGAGGGGTCGACCGCGATCGACACGCTCACCAGATTCGGAAACAAGACGCCGTTATTGTACCAGTAGCCGTAATCCTGATGCCATGTCCAGGCGCCCCCCACGTGGGCGTCCTTCATGATCATCTTCGAGTGGTAGTGGTAGACCTCGCCGCCGAGGAGCTTCTCGGCGCTGCGGACGATCCGTTCGCAGCGGGCGAACATGCCGTAGATCCCGTCGCCGGGATGATTCCAGAGCGAGAGCCGGACGGTGCCCCCTTCGCCATCGGCGCGGCCGAAGGCGTGCTCGTCGAGGCCACGGTCCTCCTTGGCGGCCCGGCGCAGGAGGTCGATCTCGTCGGCCTCGAAAAAGCCGGGCACGACGACGTAGCCGTCGCGTCGATAGACGGCGGCCTGCTCGTCGCGGAGTGGCTGTGGCATGAGGGCATGCTCCCGTGAACGGCGCGGGACGAATCGCCCCGCCGGGCGGATGATAGCAGCGCTGCGGCGGTGGCCCGGGGGCCGGCGGGTCAGTCGGACGGAGGGGCGTCGTCTTCCCGGGGCGTGGCGGCGCCGCGGCGGGTGGCCACCACCGGCATGCTGCCGGCGACGACGACGGAGCGGCCGCCGCC
>VGYP01000226.1 GCA_016872955.1 Planctomycetota bacterium | reverse complement strand
AACCCGGACCTCTTTCCCGGCCCGGGAGAGATGCCCGAATTGCTCTGGCAGGTACGCCGCTTCCACAGCTTCCTGTGGGCGTCGGGAGGCATCTTCAGCGATTACTGCGTGCACCACGTTGACGAGATCTGCTGGATGAAGGGATCGTGGCCCGTGCTGGCCGAGGCGGTCGGCGGCCGTCACTTCCGCAGCCGGATCGACGATCAGAACTTCGACGCCTACGCCATCGAGTACACCTTCGCCGACGGGGCGAAGTTCTTCTACCAGTGCCGCGTGATGAAGGACTGCCAGCAGGAGTTCGGCGTCTTCGGGCAAGGCACGAAGGGGGCCTTCACGATCTCTTCCCGAGGTCATTCGCCCGCGCGGAGCACGATCTATCAGGGCCAGCGACTGGAGGCCGAGCAGGTGCTCTGGACGGCCGAGCAGCCCGAGCCGAACCCGTACCGACGGGAGTGGGAGCACTTCGTGGCGGCGATCCGAGCGGGCGAGGCCTACAACGAGGCCGTCCGGGGCGCCGAGGCTAGTCTTGTCACGGCGATGGGACGGATCGCGACCCATGTGGGCCGCCCGCTGACCTATCAGGAGGCGCTCACGTGGGGCGACGACCTGACGGCCGGCGTCGCGGAACTCACCGCCGATTCGCCGGCTCCGGTCGTGGCCGACGCCGAGGGCCGCTACCCGGTGCCCGCGCCCGGCAGATTTCGGTTCGAGTATCACGGCTGAGTCCGGACGTCTTCCACGGGCGGCTTATCGGCGGCGATCGTCAGCCTTGCGCGGTCGCCCGCACCGTCGGGAACGATTGGTGCATCATCGGTGGTTGAGGGCCGGTCCGGATAAGATCGACGTCATGCCCGAGCCCGTGTCCGATCCCCCGGTGGCTGCCGACGCGGCGGAGTCCTGCCGGCTGCCGGTCGCCGACGTCCTCGATCGCGTTGTGGCGGCATCACGGCGCGGCGCGGCGATCGTCACCGCCCCGCCGGGCTCCGGCAAGACGACCCTCGTGCCGGCGGCGCTCCTGGACGACCTCGGTACGGGGGGCGGCGTGGTGCTGCTCCAGCCGCGCCGGCTCGCTGCCCGGGCGGTGGCCCGGCGAATCGCGGAACTGCGGGGCGGTGCGATCGGTGGTGAGGTCGGCTACCAGGTGCGGTTCGACCGTCGGGTCGGCCGTGACACCCGCCTGGTCGTCGAGACGACGGGCATCATGCTGCGTCGGCTCGTCGACGACATCACGCTGCCTGGCATCGCCGCCGTGGTGCTCGACGAGTTCCACGAGCGGTCCCTGGAGATGGACGTGGTGCTCGGGCTGCTCGTGCGGCTGCGGCGGACCGTGCGGCCCGACCTGCGGGTGGTGGTGATGAGTGCAACGCTGGCAGCGGAGGCCGTGGCGAGGCTGCTCGGCAACGACGCCGGCGACGCGACCGTCGTCCACGCGGAGGGGCGTCACTACCCCGTGGAGATTCGATATCTTCGGCATGGCGACCGGCGGGATCTGGTCGAACTCGTCGCCGCGACCGTGCCCGCGGCGTTGGCCGTGACCGGCGGGCACGTGCTCGTGTTTCTGCCCGGCGTGGGCGAGATCAGGGCCTGCGAGCGGGCCCTCGCCGAGCCGCTCGGACGGCAGGGGCACGTGGTCCTGCAACTCTCCGGCGACTTGCCTCCCGAGGCACAAGACCGCGCGCTGGCGGATCATGGCCGCCGCAAGGTGATCCTGGCGACGAACGTGGCGGAGACGTCGCTGACGATCGCGGGCGTCACGGCCGTGATCGACTCGGGGCTCGCCCGCCGCAGCCACGTGACGGCCGCGACCGGGCTGCCGCGGCTGGAACTGGTGCCGATTTCCCGGGCCTCCGCCGACCAGCGGGCGGGCCGTGCCGGCCGGACGAGCGCGGGGGTCTGCTGGCGGCTGTGGGACGAGCCATCGCATCGGCTCCGTCCGGACGCCGAGCCACCGGAGTCAATCCGTGAGGATGTCGCCGCCCCGCTGCTCCACCTGCTCGCGATCGGTGAGGCCCGCGACTTCGACTGGCTCGACCCGCCACCTCCCGCCTCGCTCGCCCGCGCTACTATGCTGCTGCGTCGTCTCGGCGCTACGGAGCGATCCGCGGCTGGGCACGATACCATCACGCCGCTGGGCCGCGCGCTGGCCCGGCTACCGGCACACCCCCGACTCGCGCGACTGCTACTGGCCGGCGCCGAACGGGGCTGCCTACGGCACGCGGCGCTCGCGGCGGCGCTGCTCTCGGACCGCGATCCTTTCCGCACCCGTCGGGAGACCGGTGGGCCGCGGGATCGGCAGGTCCGACGCAGCCTCTCGGACGTCGTCGACCGCGTAGCCGCGCTCGAGTCCTTCGTCGCCGGCCGGCGGCTCGACGACCACGATCTCGACCCGCATCCGGCTGCCGCCCAGGCCGTGATCAGGGCCGCCGAGCAGTTCGAAGGGCTCGTGGAGTCACCGCCGGGGCGGTCGGCCGCCGATCCGGACACTGCCCTGCGGCAGGCGCTGCTCGACGCCTTCCCCGACAGGCTCGCCCGGCTGCGGCCCGGTTCGCAGGACCGGGGCACGCTCGTGGGGGGCAGGGGCGTGCGGCTGAGAAGCTCCTGCGTGCGCGGCGAGCCGCTCGTGCTGGCGGTGGATCTCGAGGACTCTGGCGGCGAGGCCGACGTCCGGCTGGCGTCCGCGGTCGATCGTGCCTGGCTCAACGCCGAGTCGGCCGCTGGAAATCTCGTGACCACCGACGAGCTGGTCTGGCATCCGTCGCGACGGCAAGTGGAGGCACGCCGCCGAACGGCATGGCTCGACCTGATGCTCGAGGAAGCACCGGCCGCGATCGGTGACGATGCCGCCGCCGCGGTGATCCTGGCCCGCGAAGCAGCGGCCGACCTGCCGCGGGTGTTGCCGGCCGACGACTCACCGGCCGGCGGCTTCCTGGCGCGGTGCCGATGGCTCGCGACGGCACTTCCCGAACTCGGCCTGCCCGCGCTCAGCGCGGCCGAACTCTCGGCGGCCCTGCCGGAGATCTGCCGGTGCCTGCGATCGTTCGACGAACTGAAAGCCGCCGATTGGCTTCTGCACTTCCGCGGACTCGTCGGTCACGGTCGCGTCGCGGAACTTGAGTCGCTCGCTCCGTCGCACCTCGAGGTGCGGGGCAAGCGGCACCGGCTCGCCTACGAGCCCGGCCGGCCGCCGGTGCTCGCCGCCCGGATCCAGGACCTGTTCGGCGTGCGGGAGATTCCGCGGGTCGCGGGGGGCAGAGTGACGGTGCTGTTGCATCTCCTGGCCCCGAATCATCGCCCGCAGCAGGTCACCGACGATCTCGCAGGCTTCTGGCAGCGGACCTATCCGCTCGTCCGGCAGGAACTCCGCCGCCGTTATCCGAAGCATGTCTGGCCGGAAGATCCGCTGGCGTGAGGTTGCCTCACGAGCCAACGCGTCGTCGTGACGGTGGGTGGGGCGGTGGCAGTGGCTCGGTCGCTCATAGGCCAGGAGATTGTGGCATGGCTCTTCGAGGGCTGCCCTGTTGGAAGGAAGCGGCGTGGAGCCACGATGAATCGAGCCGGGGAACGGGACGATGACGACCGGTGAGCTTCGGTCTCTCGGGAAAAGGTGTGGCGTCACCACGACGGTCCTCGCTTCTCATCCGCTGTGCCGCGCTGGGCGTTCCATCGCATTCGTAACGCCGGCAGTCCTCGTGCTCGTGCCGCTGGCACCGGTGCTCTGGACATTCAGGCGACCAGCGTCCCCAGGTTCACGATGCGCTTCCCGTCGCTCTCCATAGAGGACAGCGCTGGTCCGGTGTCCAACTTGAATCCGGAGGCTGGCTACCACTGGTGGATGGCTGATTTCCAGGCCGATCCTCGGGTTCGACCCCACGGCGTTCACGATCAACACCGTGACCTTCACAAAGTCGTTCACGAGCCAGTTGTCGTTGGTACTCGGGGACAGGGTGTCGGGTGGCGGGCGTGGGCACGGATCGACGGCGTCAATGGGGCCCGGGCACATGGTTCGTGGCCTGTCAAGCGGCGGTCGACCGCAGCAGGGGTTTGTGGGGCGGGTCGGCTGTGGGTGGTGCGGACGGTTGCGCTCCTGAGGTGTCGCCATCCCGCAGTCCAGTCTCCGTCACAGGGCGGCCGATGACCCTCGTGGTGTCCGGTCGGTGCCGGCGGCCGACCGCATCCTGTCTGAACCGCTCGGAGTCCCCCATGCGTTCCCTGTTCATGCTCGTCGCCATCATCGTCTCCATGTTCATCGCCTCCGTCGCCTCTGCGAGCCAGACCCGCGCCGCCAATCCCCAGGTCCGAGGCCAGCGGAACGGGCCGGTCGCCAAGCTCGTCGAGCTCGAGCGGCGGAAGAACGAGTGGCTCCGGCAGCGGTTCGCCCGCTGACCATGCTGTCTCGGCCCCCCGGGGGCGGCATCGGCGGTCATGGCAGTCCCAGGGCCGCCATGATCCGCGCGATGATCTCCGCCGGCGCGGCCGCGACGTCGACCACGATCGGCTGCTCCGACTCATCCGGGGGCTCGAGCGTGGCGAGTTGACTGTCGAGCAGCGCGGCGGGCATGAAATGGCCAGCCCGCTGCTCGACCCGTTCCCGGAGCAGCTCCGGTGAGCCGGCGAGATGCACTAGTCGCACCCCCTGTCGGGGCAGACCGAGCCGCTGGCGATATCGCCGTCGCAGGGCCGAGCAGGCCAGCACCGTCTGCGGACCATGGCTCACGGCCGTCGCCAGCATCAGGGCAAGCGCGTCGAGCCACGGCCCCCGGTCGGCATCGTCGAGCGGCAACCCCCGCCGCATCTTGGCCACGTTCACCGGGGGATGAACATCGTCGCCGTCACGAAAGATCCACCCTAGTCGATCGGCGAGTCCGCGCCCGAGGAGGGTCTTGCCCGCACCGCTGACGCCCATCACGAGGACCGCGGCGGGGAGTTGTGCAGCCGGCTCCATCGTGGCGATGATATGCGACGGGCGGT
>VGYP01000225.1 GCA_016872955.1 Planctomycetota bacterium | reverse complement strand
GCTATCCGATGCTCGGGCAGGTGATCGCCGCCGATCTGCCGCTGGCAGCGCAGCTCCGGCCCGGCGACGAGGTCGTCTGGCGGCCGGTCACGATCGACGAGGCGCACGCGGCGCTGCGTGGGAGGGAGGCGGCACTCGCCGCCGTGCGGGGGATTCTTTCGTGAGCGACATACGCCGTACCTCGATCGACCTCAGCTGCGACCTCGGTGAAGGAGGACCGCACGACGCCGCGATCATGCCGCTGGTGACCTCCGTCAACATCGCCTGCGGCGGCCATGCCGGCGACGACGCCACGATGGCGGCCGCCGTCGCGGTCGCGCGACGGCATGGCGTGGCGATCGGCGCGCATCCCGGCCATGCCGACCGCCACCACTTCGGAAGGCGCGAGCTGCCGATCACGCCGGCCGCGGCCGCGGCGCTGGTGGTGGGGCAGGTCGGGCGGCTGGCAGGTGTCGCCGGCGCACCGCCCCGGCACCTGAAGCTCCACGGTGGCCTGTACCATCAGGTGGCCCGCGATGCGACGCTCGCGGTGGCCGTCTGCGACGCGCTGGGCGGCTACTGGCCCGGCATGATCCTCGTCGCTCCGGCCGGCAGCCGACTCGTCGGCGTGGCCCGCGACCGTGGTCTCGCCGTCGCGGAGGAGGCGTTCATCGACCGGGCGTATCGGTTCGATGGGTCGCTCGTGCCCAGGACCGACGTCGGCGCGGTGATCGATGATCCGGCCGTGGCCGCTGCCCGGGCGGTGGAGATCGCGACGACCGGCCGCATCGTGACGATCGACGGCCGCCCGATCCCGCTCTCGGCCGACACGCTCTGCCTCCACGGCGATGCCGGCGATCCGGTCACGCTCACCAAGGCCGTACGGGCCGCCCTCGGCCGCGCCGGAATCCGCCTCGCGTGTCCGCCGCACGGGGCGAACCCATCCGCCGCCGCCTCCGACCCCATGGCGATGACGCCATGAGCCGAACCAGCCCGCCTCGCGGGGCCGAGGGTGGTCGTCGCCCGCGGCCGTGCATCGTGCCCCCTTACATGGTCGAGGCGATGGCCCGCTGCGACGATCGGGCGATCCGCGACGGCGCGATCGCCGCGCTGGGCCACTGTGCCGCCGGGCGGGCCTTCGGGAGCGACCTGCCCGCATTGCTGGCGACGCCGTCGCCGGCGGAACGTAGGCATCGGCTCGTCTACGACGCCTGCGGCAAGGACAGGTTGCCCGGCACGCTCGTCCGCACCGAGGGGGAACCGGAGGTCGCCGATACCGCCGTCGACGAGGCTTACGAGCACGCCGGCGACACCTGCGACTTCTTTCACGCCGTCTGCGGCCGCAACTCGCTCAACGACCGGGGCATGGCGTTGATCTCGAGCGTGCACGTGGGTGAGCCCGCCGGACGCGACCGCTTCCAGCCGATGAGCAACGCCTTCTGGAATGGCTCGCAGATGGCCGACGGCGAGGGCGACGGCACGCTGTTTCGCAGTTTCACGCGGGCCCTCGACGTGGCGGCCCACGAACTTACGCACGGCGTGCAGGCGTTCACGAGCAACCTCGTCTCTCTCAGGCAGTCGGAGGCGATCCACGAGCACTTCGCCGACGTGTTCGGCGTGCTGGTGCGGCAATGGCGGCGGCGGGAGACGGCCGTGGAGGCGTCCTGGCTGGTGGGGGCCGACGTGCTCGTGTCCGCGGAGACGAGACAGGTGATCCGCGACCTCGAGCACCCCGGCACCGCCTCTGCGGACCACCCCCTCCTCGGCAGTGAACCGCAACCAGGGCACATGAAGAGGCTCTGCGAAGGACCGGCCGGCGCGGGCGGCGTGCACCTCAACTCGGGCATACCCAACCGGGCGTTCGTGATCGCGGCCCGGTAGCTCGGCGGCAACCCCTGGGAAACGCCGGCGGCGATCTGGTACGAGGCGATGCTGCAACCGTCGCGGACGAGCCGGTTCGCGGACCTGGCGTGAATCACGGCCCAGGTCGCCGACGAGCGGTTCGGCGCCGCGACGTCGAGCCACCAGCGTCGGGCAGGGCCTCGGGGCTGGCCGTCGAGGGCGGAATCCCGCCTATACTCTCGTCGACCGGGGTGGATGTTCGAGGCCGGCAACGTGTCGCCTGGCCGTCCGTCCCGAGGGATTGTCGATGGTGGGCGCGGCATGCAGGTCGAGCGGGTGAAGTACGTGATCTGGGCGGCAGATGTCGGCCGGGCGGTGGCCTTCTACCGTGAGGCCCTGGGCGCGCAGGTCCTGCGACAAAGTGCGGTGCTCACCGAGGTCGGTGTGCTCGACGCCGTGATCGGCATCCATTCCGGTGGCGAGGGCAACCGGACCTGGACGGGCCTGAGTTTTCAGGTCGCCGACGTGCTGACGGGGGCTCGGGAGGTGGTCGCTGCCGGCGGGCGACTCCTCCGTGAACCCGAACCTGAGAACGGCGAGCCGCCGCACCTCGCCATGTGCGTCGACACTGAAGGCAACGAGTTCATGCTGACGCGGAAACGCGGCGCGGCGTAGCGGTCCCTCCGGACGGCAGCGGCCCACCCCGGCGACGGTATGCTGGGGCGATGGCGAACAGAAAACCCACGCCCGCGGCCGGTAGACCCGCGGCTCCGGTGGCCAGGCCCCGGCACAAGGCCGCGACCGAGGAGACCTACCACGGCTTGCGGGCCTGCGAGGCGGTCTTCGCGCGGCGTCCGACCGACATTGTCCGCGTCTACCTGACGGCGGCGCGGAAACCACGCTGCGGCGAGTTGCTCCGCTGGTGCACCGAGCACCGCAAGGGCTTCCAGGTGGTGGCCGAGGAAAACCTCCGCCGCATCACGGGGTCGACGCATCACGAGGGATTGGCCATCCTGGCCCGCGCGATCCCGCGGAGGAGCCTCGCCGACTTGCTTCGCGAGTCGGAGGCCGGCCGGCTGACGGGACCGATCGTGTATCTCGACGGTGTCGAGAACCCGCACAACCTCGGCTCCATCCTGCGCGCCGCCGCCCACTTCGGTGCGGCCGCCGTGGTCGGCAGGCAGGGCGAACTGCCCGCGCTGTCACCGGCGGCGGTGCGGGTGGCGGAAGGGGCGGCCGAGATCGTGCCGGTCTGCGACCTGACCGATCCGCCCGCGGCCCTGCGGCGGCTCGCGGCGGCGGGCACGAAGGTCGTGGCCGCCTCCAGCCACCGTGGCGAGGCACCGGCGCGGGCGCCGCTGGGAGGGCCCTGCGTGCTCGTCCTCGGCAGCGAGGGGCGGGGCGTGTCGCCGGCGATTGAACGGACGGCCGGGTGGCACGTCCGCATTCCTGGTTCCGGTGCCGTGGAGAGCCTCAACGTGTCCGTCGCCTGCGGGGTGCTGCTGGCCGAGGCCTGGCGGCAGCGGACCGACGCTCCGCGGCGGTAGCGATCGCCTGGCTCACCGCAGCGGCGGCCAGGGCAGATCCTTCCCGTCGATGCTCACCACGTGGAAGTGGTGCACCGCAGGCACGTCGGCCGTCCACGTCCAGACGACCTTCTTCTCCGGCGTCACTTCCAGCAGTCGCACGCCTCCCTTGCCGATGTGGTAGCTGGCGATCATCGTGTTGCCGCTCGGCAGGCGCTGGATGCCACAGGCATCGGCGATGGCCCCGTCGACCTCGGCGGTCGTGATCTGCCAGCGAAGCGTGCCGTCGGGGGCGTATTCAGCCACGCGGTTGCCGTTGGTGAGTCCGGCGAGGATGCCGCCGTCGGCCAGTGCGATCGCGGTGAAGGGCCAGGAGTTGACCTTCGGTTCGCCCGCCACCCGCGTGTCGATGGACGCGAGCACCTTGCCCTTGGCGTCGTACCGGCGGATCGCGAAGTCCAGCAGGTGGGGCACGAGGTAGGTGCCGTCGGGCTGCTTCCGGGCCATGCGGGTCTGCATGTGGGCGTTTGGCTTCTGGCACTCGAGCGGGATCTCCACCCTGACGCTGCCGTCGGCGGCGATCTCGAGGAGGCGGGGGTTCGGGCCGGCCTCGCTGAGCACGTACATGCCCTCGGGCGTCTTCTGGATGCTGTTGATTTCGTCCTGCGTGCCGTCGTACCGCCACACGACCTCGTCGGCCGCACCGTCGTTGCCACGCTTGATCTCGACCGCGGCCCCGCGGGGCGAGTCGCCCCCCTTGGAGAGCGCGAGCAACACGTTGCCGTCGGGCAGCACCCAGCCCTCGCGGGTGTTGGCCGGATGCCGCCATTCCACCTTGCCGGCCGGGGCGTCGGCCGTGATCTCGACCAGCCCCGTCCGCTGGCCGCAGGTGAGCACGCGACGCGTTGTCGGGTCGGCCGCCGAGACCGTCAGGCCCGCACAGGCCGTGGCCAGACCGAGCCGGGCCGCGAGGCGGCGGCGCGAGAGCCGATCGAAGCGATGGGGAGCGGATGGGCTGGTGGGCACGGGCACGTCCTCCGGGCGGATGAATCTCGTCGTCTGGAACGGTGATTCCGGGACCTGCGACGGCGGCAATGTAGCAGTGCCGGCCTGCCCGCCGGTGGAGGCGCGGGCCGGAGCCGCTTGCGAGGCCATCGAGCGGGGGTACATTCGCGTCATGACCCGGGCCCCCGAGCGTCGACACGCCCGTTCCATCTCCGCGGCGGCAGTCGCCACCGCGCCACGGCTCGGCGGCGAACCGCTCGCCTTCGCCGGCGGGGCGGCCCTGCTTGTGGCCCTCGTCGCCGTCGCCTTCTGCCAGACGGGGAACTTCGGCATCCTGAACTTCGACGACGACCAGTACCTGGAGCCGCTCGTCCGCCGCGGGCTCACCTGGCCGGGCTTCGTGCGGGCGTGGACCGCGGAGCAGGTGGGAAACTGGCACCCGCTGACGACGCTCTCCTTCATGGTCGACGCCCAGCTCTTCGGCGACTGGTGGGGCGGCTACCACCTGCACAACGTCGTGCTCCATGCGATCACCGCGGTCGTGCTGTTCGCGGCGCTCAGCCAGCTCACCGGCGACATGGGCCGAAGCCTCGTGGCGGCGGCGGTGTTCGCCGTCCATC
>VGYP01000224.1 GCA_016872955.1 Planctomycetota bacterium | reverse complement strand
CGGCTCAACGACGTGCTGGCACAGGCCCGCGTCGCCAACCCGGTGGCCCAGGAAGCGCTGGCAGACCTGCGGTCGGCCGATGACCGGGTCGATGGGATCGACGGCAAGGTGGTGGACGTCGACTCTCGCTCGGAGATGGTGATCGTCTCCTGCCGCTCGACCAAGGGCATCCGCCCCGGACTGGTGCTGCACGTCTTCCCGCCCGGCGACAGCCGGCCGCAGTTCGGCGACCGCAAGGGCTCCGTCGAGGTGACCGAGGTCGAGGGCCCCAACACGCTGCGGGCAGTAATCCGCCGGGAGAGCGGCCGCGACCCGATCGTGTCGGGGGACGGCGTGGCCTCCAGCCTGTGGGGCTCGGGCAGGTCTCCGGCGGTGGTGATCGTGGGCTTCTCCGACGTCGACGGCGACGGACTCTCCGACCATGATCGGCTTTCCGAAGTCATCACGAAGGCGGGAGGCCGCCTCCTCGACGCCGTCGCGGCGGACACGGCGATGCTCGTGGACCTCGGCAAGCCCAAGGGGGCCGACGACGTGCCCGGCTGGGCGGCGGCGGAGAAGCGGCGGGACCGGGCGATCAAGTCGGCCAAGGCGTATGGCACGCGGGTCGGCGGCATCGACACGCTCCTCGACATGCTCGGGCTCGACGCCGATTCCTTCGCCGTCGGCAGCCTGCCGCGGGCTCGTGCCGGCAATCGGGTCGACCCCCGCCGCTAAGTCCGGATTCGTGGCATACTATGAGCTTCGAAGGCGGCCATGACGGCCCGCTTACCGAGGCCTCAGGAGATCACGACGTGCGTTCCATCCGTCGCTCCCCTTCTGTGTCGGCGGCCGGCTGCCGCGGCCTGTCCACCTGTCTTGCCCTCGGTCTCGCCGTGGGCCTCGCCACCGGCGGTCTGGCCGACGACGCCGGCATGGTGCCGATCTTCGACGGCAAGACGCTTAGCGGCTGGGAAGGGAAGCCCGGTTTCTGGCGGGTCGAGGAGGGAACGATCGTCGGCGAGACGACGCCCGACAACCAGACCAAGGGCAACACGTTCCTGATCTGGCGGCAGGGCCTCGTCGACGATTTTGAAATGGAGTTCGACTACCGCATCACCACCCCCGGCAACAGCGGCGTGCAGTACCGCAGCAAGGACCTCGGCGACTTCGTGGTCGGCGGCTATCAGGCCGACTTCGAGGGCGGCCCGACCTTCTCGGGCATCTGTTACGAGGAACGCGGCCGCGGCATCCTCTGCCAGCGAGGCGAGCGGACCACCATCGCGGCCGACGGCAAGAAGACGCCCGGCGAACGGATCGGCGAATCGGCGAAGTTCCAGGAACTCATCAAGGCTCGCGACTGGAACGCCTACCGGATCGTGGCCAAGGGCCCGAGGCTGCAGCACTTCATCAACGGCCAGCTGATGTCCGAGACCGTCGACGAGCAGGAGGGCAAGCGGGCCGTGCAGGGTATGCTCGCTCTGCAGTTGCATGCCGGACCGCCGATGAAGGTCGAGTTCAAGCACCTGCGGCTTAAGCGGACGAAACTGGCCGACGGTCACAAGAAGCTTGTGCTGGTGGCCGGTCGGCCGAGCCACGGCCCCGGTCAGCACGAGTTCCGGGCCGGCTGTCTCCTGCTGGAGAAATGCCTCGACCAGTGCTGCCCCCGGCTGGTGACGGAGGTCTACGACGGCGGCTGGCCCGCCGACCCCACCGCCTTCGACAACGCCGACGCCGTCTTCTTCTTCGCCGATGGTGGTGGTGGTCATCCCGTCCTCCAGAGCAATCGGCTGGCCCAGATCGACGCCCTCGCCAAGCGTGGCGTCGGGATCGCCTGCCTGCACTACGCGGTCGAGGTGCCCAAGGAGAAGGGCGGCCCGCAGTTCCTCGACTGGCTGGGGGGCTACTTCGAGACCCACTGGTCGGTAAACCCGCACTGGCAGCTCGCCAAGACGCAGCTCGCCGCGGGCCACCCCATTACCCGCGGCGTCGAACCGTTCGTGACCAACGATGAGTGGTACTACCACATGCGTTTCCGGGAGCCCGCCGAGGGCCTGACGATGATCCTGACGGCCGTGCCGCCGGACGCCACCCGCGAACGGCCCGACGGCCCCCACAGCAACAACCCCACCGTGAGGGCCGACAAAGGATCTCGTGAGGCGCTGGCCTGGGCCTACGAGCGGCCGGAGGGCGGCCGCGGCTTCGGCTGCACGGGCGCCCACTTCCACGCCAACTGGTCCAACGACGACTTCCGCACGCTGATGCTCAACGCCCTGGTCTGGACCGCGGGCCTGGAGGTGCCGAGCGGCGGATTCGCGGCGGGCGTCACCGAAACCGACCTGACCGCCAATCTCGACCCCAAAGGAAAGTGAAAGAACCGATCATGCCGAAGCTCAGCGTTGAAGGTGTAGGGACGTTCGACGTGCCGGCTGGCAAACGGCTGGTCAATGCCCTCGTGGATGAGTGCGGCGTGGATCAGCTCCACGCCTGCGGAGGATTCGCCCGCTGCACGACGTGCCGCGTCGAGTTCGTGTCGGGCGAGCCGCCCCGGATGACGAAGGCTGAGCGGGACGTGCTCGCGGCCAAGGGGCTCGCCGACCGCCCCGGGCTGCGGCTGTCCTGCCAGATCGCCTGTGACGGGGACATGGCGGTGCGGGTGGTCAGTCGCCTGGCCGGATCCGGTCGGGCCGACGCCGGCAAGCGACCTGCCGACGCGATCGAGCCGCCGGCCGACTGGGCCTGATCAAGCCCCTTTCGCGGGCGGCCGATCGGTCACGGCGGCGGCAGCAGGCCGGCGAGGAAGCGGGCCGACACGGCGGCCGTCTCCAGCCAGCGGTGCGCCTGGCGAGGCAACTCGACGTGCAGGCCGCCAGCGTAGTCGGCCGCCGCCAATGCGGCCACGAGCGGGGCGAAGTCGACGTCTCCCTCGCCCAGGGGCAGGTGCTCGTGGCGACAGGGCAGCATGTCGTCCACGTGCACGTTGACGATCCGTGTCGCCCAGCGGGCGATCACCGCGGCCGCCGGCCGCTCGCCCAGGCACTCGAGGTGCCCGGTGTCGATCGTCAGCCCGAGGCCGGCGGGATGGCCGAGCCGCTCGAGCAGCGCGGCGTAGCAGGCGACCGTGTCGACGACCATGCCGGGTTCGGGCTCGAGGCCGAGCCGCATGCCGCGGCGGGCGGCGTGGTCCAGGATCGGGCCGAGCCCCTCCGTGAGCCGCTGCCAGAAAGTATCGCTGTCGGCCGAGTCGCGGGCCGCGCCGCTCCAGAGCGACACGCAATCGGCCCCCAACTCGGCGGCGATGTCGATGGCTCGTTGGGTGAACTCCACGCGTCGCTGCCGCGCCTCCCGGCTCGGTGAGACGAGCGTCGGCTCGTGCTTGACCCGCGGGTCGAGCAGGTGCCGGGCGCCGGTTTCGACGACGCAGGCCATGCCGTGCCGACCCAGCGCGCGACGCCACGCATCGATGCCGGCGGTCAGGTCGGCGGCGAACGGGTCGAGCAGGTGCCGATCGGGCGTGATGGCCAGGGAGCGGTAGCCGACCTCGGCGAGGATCGGCACGGCCTCCAGCGGGTCGACGTCGCCGATGCTATTGGTGCCGTAACCGAGTCGCATGGGGGTCGGACGGGGGCTTCAGGTGGGCGGAATGAGCCGGCGCCAGGCGAGGAACCACGCCAGCAGGCAGAAGATGGCCACCGCCCATCGTTCACCGCATGCGGCCAGCGCGAGCACCGCGTCGAGGCTGATGATCGACATGATCGCGTTGCCGACGGCGACCCGCACGCGGCCCGGCGTGGGGTCGATCACGGCGAGTACCGCCCGGCCGAGCACGGAACTGGCGATCAACGCCCAGAGCAAGAGCCACGAGGCGACCGTCATCCGGCCGCCGGCCGACAACTCAATCCCGCCGCGGCCGGGGAGCCAGACGAATCCGGCCGCGATCGTCAGGCCGAACAGCATCACGAGGATGGCGGCAACGAGCAGCATCGGCCGCACCCGCCCCGCTTCGTCGTGGGCGTAGGCCGTGATGCCAGCCGCGTAGAGCCCCATGCCGATCGGGATCAGCCACTCCGCCGGCGTCGTCGGTCCGCCCGCGGCCGCCATGCCGAGCAGCCAGGCGGCCCCGCGACAGCCGCCCATCAGCACCGGGCCCACGGGCGTCCCCTTGGCGTGACGATCGTAGAGCCAGATGGCCGTGGCCAATGTGCCGCTAACCACCGCGGGCCAGGGTGAGGCGGCCAGCCAGGTGGCCGCCCCCGCCAAGCAGAGGCCGCTCGCGCCGAGCGCCACCCCGGCCCGGGTGGCCGCCGCGATGCCGATCACGCCGCGGGGCAACGGCCGCTCAGGCCGCTCGCGGCGGTCGAGTTCGACGTCGCAGACGTCGTTGAGCACCAGGCCGGCCGCGTACAGGGAGACGACGGCCCCGACCGCCAGCCAGCAGGCCGGCGGCGGCCAGTCCACCTGCCGCGGCTGGGACACGACGAGAAAGCCGGCCAGCGGATCGGCCGCGGCGGTCGCGAGGTTGGGGACGCGCAGCAGCCGCAGCCAGGCGATCATCAGGCCAGCTCCACGCCGGCCTCACGGGCCACCGCCAGCAGGTGCGACCGGGCGGCACGGGCCGCGTCATCGGGCCGATCGCGGTAGGGGTAGAGTTCGACGGTCACCCAGGCGTCGGCCGCGTGCGCCGCGATCGCCCGCAGCACGGCGGCGAAGTCGATCGCCCCCTCTCCCGGCACGAGGTGATGGTGCACCCGCGTGGCGGCAATGTCCTCCATGTGGTAGTGCCTGGTGTGGGCCTTCATCCGTGGCACCCACTCCGCCGGGTCTTCGCCGACGCAGTAGGCGTGCCCCACGTCGAAGTTGAGCCCCAGGGCGGGATGATCGACCCGCCCCGCGAACTCGAGGAACTGGCCGAACTTCTCGATCAGCAGTCCGGGCTCGGGCTCGACCAGCAGCGTGACGTCGCAGGCGGCCGCCACGTCGAGCACCGGCATGATCTCCTCGTAGAAGATGTCCGTGGCCTC
>VGYP01000223.1 GCA_016872955.1 Planctomycetota bacterium | reverse complement strand
ATCGCCTCGGCCGAGAGGCGTCGCTTGGCCGGGCCGGCCACGTCGAGTGCGATCCGGCCGCGGTGCACGAGCAGCAGCCGGTCGCCGAGGGAGGCTGCCTGGGTCAGCGAGTGGGTCACCATCAGGGCGGTGAGCGAGCCGGCCCGCACGATCTGCGAGGTGGCCTGCACGACGCGGTCGGCGGCAGCCGGGTCGAGGGCGGCGGTGTGCTCGTCGAGCAGCAGGAGTTCGGGCCGCCGCCAGGTGGCCATCACGAGCGTCACGATCTGCCGTTGTCCGCCCGACAAGGAGCCGATCGGCTGGTCGAGCCGCTCGTCCAGGCCGGGCACGATGCGGCCGAGCCGGGCCGCGGCCTCCGCGCGGAGCTGTCGCGACGTAGCCCAATCGAGCCCCGCCACTAGTCCACGACGGGCGGCCACGGCCACGTTCTCGAGCACGCTCAGGCTGCCGGCCGTGCCGGCCCGCGGGTCCTGGAAGACGCGCCCCACGATCGCCGCCCGGCGGTGCTCACGCCAGCGGGTGATGTCGTGGCCGGCCAGCTCGATCCGGCCGCTGTCGAGGCCGACCGTGCCGGCGATGGCGCCCAAGAGCGTGCTCTTGCCCGAACCATTGGTGCCGACGACGACCACGAACTGTCCGGCAGGGATCGTGAGCGTGACGCCGTCCACCGCCCGCACGAATGGGCCGCCCGGCGAGGAGAAGGTCACGGTGGCGTCGGTGAGTGCGAGCATTGGAGCCTTCAGCGAACGGCCGGTGCGACGGCCCGTCGAGCCAGCAGTCGCGGGCCGACCAGCGCCGCAAGCACGACGACGGCCGTGGCGGCCTTGAGCCAATCGGGGTGCAGGCCAGCCCGCAGCGCCGTCGCGACCAGGAGCCGGAAGGCCACGCTCCCGGCGACGGTCGCGACGAGCGTGCCGCCGAGCCGCGCGGGGCCGACGAGCGCGGCACCGAGAAACACGCTGGCCATGCCCCAGACCACCATGCCGATGCCCATCTGCACGTCGGCGAATCGCTGGTACTGGGCCACCAGTCCGCCGGCCAGCGCCGTCAGCGAGTTTGCGATGGCGAGGCCGGCCACGGTCAGGCCGCCGGTGTCGCGGCCGAGGGCCCGGGCCATCGAGCGGGTGTCGCCGCCGGCTCGCATGGCCGTGCCGAGGCTGGTCCGGAAGAAGAGGTAGAGCGCAGCGCAAGCGGTCGCGACCAGGCCCAGCGTGAACGCCGTGCGGGCCGCCTCGTCGGCCGTGCCGGGATCGCAGCCGGTGGCCGCGGCCACCGGCGGGCCGAGCGTTGCCGCGGCCCGGTCAAACAGCGTCGTCATCCCGGTGAGTGGCACATTGCTGCGGCCGAGCACGACGAGGTTCATGCTCGCCAGCGCCGTCGTGACCAGGATCCCCGCCAACAACGGCTCGACCCCGAGCACGGCGTGCAGGATGCCGGTGCCGGTGCCGGCCAGGCCGCCGGCCGCCATGCCGCCGAGCGTCGCCATGGCCGGGTCGAAGCCCGCCACGAGCAACACCGCCGTCACCACCGCCCCGAGCGTGAATGAGCCGTCGGTGGTGATGTCGGGGAACGAGAACAGCCGATAGCTGACGAACACGCCGAGAGCCACGAAGCCGAGCGCTAGGCCGAAGGTCCAGGTGGACAGCAGCGTGATCATATGGCACCTCCCGCGGGGGCCAGGGGTGCGAACCAGCAGCAGCCGCGCACCAGTTCGCTGCGGCCGCCGCCAAGCACGGGTCGATCATCGGCGGCCAGGTGCACCACCGCCAGCGGTTCCGACGCGGTCAGGTCGGCGATCACGGCCGCCAGATCGCCCGCAGCTCGCTTCAGCGGCCGGTGCGGAAAGACGACGGCGTGCAGGTGGCCACGCGCGCCGCCGGGACCGAGTGACGCCAGCCCCTCGACGGGCGGCGGGGTCGTGCCGCGGCAGACCACGCCCACCACCAGCGCCGTGCGGCCCGCCTGCACCGGTTCACGCGAGAAACAAATCCAGCGGGCGGTCGTCTCCCGGCTGCCGGCGAGCGGATGGTCGAGCGGCGTGGCCTCCGCCAGCGGGCGGATCAACTCGGCCGCCACAAGGCCCTGCACCTCGCCTGCGATGACGACCGCCAGCGCGTCGCAGCCTGCTGCCTCGAGGAGCGACGCGGTGAGGTCGTCGATGGCGACGGCGGCAGCCTCTCCACTCGGTTCGAACCCCGCGCGGCCGCCGGGATAGCCATGCCAGGAGAGGCCGGTGACGACGTCGGCCTCCGCGACGAGGGCGCCTGCCCCGAGCACGTAGTCGACCGCGGCGAAGGGCCGCGGCGGGCGGTGATACACGGCGCCCCCCGCGGCCACGAGTTCGCCCGCTGCGCCGGCCGCCGGAGCCTCGTCGGCCACGGCGGCCAGCCCGATCGCGAAGGCGTGGGCGGGGAGCCTGACCCGCACCGTCTCGGCCGCGTCACCGGTGAGCGCCCGGTCGTTCCCGTGCCGCACAACGGTGATCGCACCGGCGGGCGGCTGAAAGCCCACCAGCCGCAGTCCGTTCATCTCGATGTCACGGGCGGCCGACGGCGGCAGGGTGGTCGCCCCGTCCTGCGGCGCGGCGGCCATCAGCACGCGGTCGAGTCGGGTGAGCGACAGGACCTTGCGAACCGGCTCACTGACCGAGGTGATCAGGCAGTCGCCTCCCGCCTGCCGTGCCTCGCGCTGCATTTCGAAGAGCACGCGGATGCCGGCCGAGCTCAGGAAGCCTACGTCCTTCAGGTCGAGGGTGATCGCGTGGCTTCCGCGCCGGACCTCCGTCACCACGGCGTGCCGCAACTCGTCGGCGCATTCGGCGTCGAGCCGACCGCGGACCACCAGCTCCATGCCCTCACCCCGCGGCACCCGGTCGATGGCGATGTTCATGGTTTCCGTGCTGGGTGCGCGGCCGGCTGGCGGGGTGTCGCGGGGGTCCCGCGATTGCCAGAGTCTAAGCGCTGTGCAGGCGGTGCGCGGCCGCCGGCAGGGGGGCGTCGGGCTGCGCCGAAGGCGATGCGGAACAGCAGGCAACCGGCCAGGGGCGCGAAGGTCTCCGCAACGGCCAGGTACCAGCCGCTTCCGGAAGGCGCCCACAGGAGGGATGGCAGCACGCAGATCACGATCGGATAGGCGAAGGCCGTCAGTGCGCATCCGGCGACCAGATGGTCCTTCGTGGAACGCATTGGCGAAAGTCCCACGAGCAGCACAGGAAGTTCGATCGCCACCGTCACCAGGTAGCCAAAGGGCAGGAACGTCCACAGCGCGGCATCGTCCGGTGGCATGCGATCACGCCTCCTGGACGAGAAATGGCACCTCGGCCAGCACGTGCACGAGTGCGATGGTGGAGTACACGCTCCGGGTCAGGCGGATAGTCGATGAAAAAGCCCGTCCTGAAGGTCACGACCACGATTCCGCCCGTCACCAGAACCCCCGACAGCAGCCGCCGCCAGGCGGCGGAACGTCGCGTTTGCGGAGTGCCCGTGAGCCACCAGGGTGTTCCCTCCACGACGAGCAGCGGCAAGGCCAGGCACCAGCTTGCGTAGGGCAGGATCTCCAGGAACGTATGCGCGGCGACGAGGAAGTGCGTCGAGACGTGGGGCACGATGCCGCCCCCCGCGTGCCGGGTGATCTGGGCCGTGAGCACGTCCGCCCCGGGAAGATCGGGGGCAGCGGCGAGTCGCCATGCCAGGGCCCCGAGTGCCACGGGAATGGCCGCGAGGCAACGCCGACAGGCGGGCCGAAGCGCGGGCCGCCGCCTGCCGATTTCCGAGTCGAGAAACGCCAGGGCGACGAGGGGATGGAGATACACCAGGCCGATGCCCCAGCCCATCGGCCACAGCCAGGCGATCCAGGGCAGCGCGATCATCGCCGAGGTGAGTCCGACCACACCGCCGATTCCAAGCGAGAAGAAGCCACGGAGCCGGCCCCAGCGGGCCGGCATCTGAGTCATGAAAGAGCGGGCCTCCAGCCAGTTTTGCGGCCCCGCGAACAGGAACACGACCGCGACCGAGGCGGCGATGGGAAACCAGCCGGCAAGAACCGCTGCCATGGTGACGACGGTCAGCGTCACCACCGTCAACGATGTGGCGGGATCGACGGCTGCCTCTTGGCTCCAAGGTTGCGCCGGACGGACGAGCGTGTTCATGGTGGTGACGCATCCTGCCGGCGGCTACTCGGTGCGGTTTCGGGCGTTGCCGACGACGCAGACGACGTGTTCCTCGTCGCCGGCCGTGATCTCGACGATCACCCCGCCTCCCTGGGTGAGCGTCACGGACCTGGGAGCCACGGTCGTGGGCCGCTGCCGCACGGGCCGCTCGAAAAAGAAGGGGCCCGGGACGTCCGCGCGCCACGTCGCAGTCGGGCAAACCGGCCGCACCGGCAACCACGACCCCGCAGGCGATGACCGCGGCCAGCCGCGACGCTCGGCCGCGTCGGAAGGCGATCAGCCCGAGGGCCACGGCCACCGACGGGGCCAGGGTGGCGATGATGCCGCGGGTCGAGGAGCTCGACGACGGTTCACCGGAAACCGCAGGGTCGCCCGCCCGTTCGGTCAGCAAGGCTGCAGGAATCACGCGTCCGTGGTGCGACTCGGCCGCTTCCGCCTCGATCTGCAGAGGCACCGAGGCTAAGCTCCGACCCGCCGTGTCCTCTCCGTCGTCCAAGCCGGTGAGTTCGGCAGGCTCCCCGGCGGCAGGGACCGTCGGTGTCTGGAACCGTCCGAAGCGAAGATCGCCCAAACAGATCGATGCCAGGCACCACCAACTGCTCGCGATTCGTGCGGACATGTTCGCCCGTGGGCCACTGGTGGTATGGAACACGAGGTGTTCTCAGAGGGTTCGAGGGACTCGAGTGCCATGAACTCTCCCCGCTGCCAGGCGATCATTCCCGAAGGGGTGGCATGCCAGCTGACGTTGGGGCCTCCGCGCGTGCAAGCCGACGGGACGCCCGTCGGCCGGGGTCGGCGTCTGCTCCGGACGCCCGCTCCGCGTTTGACGTGGTTTTCATGCAGCTTC
>VGYP01000222.1 GCA_016872955.1 Planctomycetota bacterium | reverse complement strand
TCACCGGCACGATCGCCGCACGGCTGACGGCGGAGCACGTGACCGGCTCGATCCACGGCCCCCGCGACCTGCCCGGCCGGGTGGTGGGGGTGATGGAGGAGTCGGTGGCGTCGGAGTCGGTGCGGGCCCGGGGGGGAAGCGTGATGGTCTACGCCAAGCTCGAGGACGCGCTGGCGGCCCTGCGGGCCGGGGAGATCGATGGCGTGGTGTACGAGAACCACATCCTGCAGGCGATGCTCGCCCGGCCGGAAAACGCGTCGCTGCGGCTGGTGGGGTCGATCTTCGACACCTATGATTTCGCCCTGGCTGTCCCCCCCGGCAGCCCGCTCCGCGAGCCGCTCTCCACCGCGATCCTCGCCGCCCGGGAGGACGGCACGATCGCCCGGCTCATGGAGCGGAACCTGGGCCGGCACGAGTGACGGTGCGTGCCGTCAGACCTTCTGGAACGTGCCGCCGGTCGCCGTGACGACGATGTTCGTCTTGTTGTTGGTGATCGTGTTGCCGGTCACCACCGTTCCCGTCGCGTTTCCCGTCGCCCGGAGCCCGACCGTCTGGTTGTTTGTCACCGTGTTGTTCTTTGCCTGGAACGACTGGGCGGCCTCCAGCCAGAGGCCTGCGTTCGCGTTTCCGGAGATCAGGTTGCCGTTGACGATCGTCCCCGTGGACAGGCCGGTGACGAACACTCCGTCACCGTTGCCCTGGATCTTGTTGAGGCCGTTCAGCGTCAGGTTGGTGGCGCCGGTCAGGAAGACGCCCCTGTCGGTGTTGTTTTTGATGGCCGTGCCGACCACGGTCGTTCCGGCACAGTCGCCGTAGGCCGTCAGCCCGAGGCCGTTGCCCTGGATCGTGTTTCCGGCCTTGATGGCGATGCCCTGCGCGTGTGCGAGCATGATGCCGGTGTTGTTGCCCGCGAACGTCGACGCCGAGACCGTGACGCCCGTGAGGGGGCCGTTGACGAACAGGCCGAAGGTGCCGTTCCCGCTGACCGTGAGGCCGCTCAGGGTGATTCCCTTCGCGGACAGCAACTGGACTCCGTTGACATTGCCCGAGAAACTCGAGCCGGTGACCTTTGTGCCGGTGCAGGTGCCCGTGGCGTACAGGCCCCAGCGGGTGTTTCCGGTCGCCGAGTTGCCCGCCGCCAGCGTCAATCCAGCGGTGTTGGCGAGGCTGACGCCTTCGGTGCCGTTGGTGTCGAACGTGCAGCCTGAAATCGTCGTGCCGGTCGCGTTGCCGCGGACGACGAGCCCGGCGCTCTCGTTGCCGTTGGCCGTGCAGTTGGTGATCGTCAGCCCCTGGATCCCGTCCGGGCCGCCGGTGCCGAGCCTCATGCCGGCCGTCGCGGCGTGCTCGACCTCCGGGTGCTGGTTGTCGTCGAAGGACGTCGCCGTCACGACCGTGCCGGCGCAGTTGCCGTAGGCGTACAAGCCGCCGCCCCGATTCTGCTCGAACGCGCTGTTTTCGATCGTGAGCCCCTGCGCGGCGGAGAGGCTCGCGCCGTAGGAAGTGCCGCCGGTCATCGACATCCCGGTCACCTTGGTTCCGACGCACGAGCCGGTGGCATCGAGCCCAAGGCCGCTCAGGAGGACTTCGACGTCGCTGATCGTCGCTCCCGTTGCCGCCTTCAGCGACACCCCCAGGCCGAGTTTGGCCATCTCCATGCCGCTCACCGTCGAGCCGGTGCAGTCGCCTGTCAACGCGACCCCGGTCCCGTACTTTCCGACGATGGTGCCGCCCTCGATCTTCACACCCCGCGCGGCGGAGAGCCAGATGCCATCCTCGTTGTCAATCAGCGCCGGTGCCGAGATCGTCGCGCCCTGGCAGTCACCCGCGGCTTGGATCGCGTCCCGGACGACGCCGGTGACGGACACCCCGGTGAGGGTCACGTTCTGAGCCTTCGTGAGCATGATCCCGAAGTTGCCGTTGGTGACGCTGACGCCCGAGAGCGTGATGCCTGAGACGCTATGCAGGCTGACACCCGTCGACATGATGGGTGTCGTGCCCCCCTTGGCGTTCTGGAACGCCACCCCCGTCACGGTGGATCCCGCACAGTTGCCTGTGGCCCAGAGGCCCGACGAGCGGCTCATGGCGACGGCATTGGTGGCGTCGATCGTGACGTTCGTGGCCGCCTCGAGTTTGATGCCCGTCGAGTTGCGCGAGAAGGCGTTGGCCGCGAGCACCGGGCTTGCGTCGGCCCGGGTGAAATCGCCGGCGAGCGACACGCCCCGCGTGAGGTTCGTCAGCGTGTTGCCCGTGATCCGCAACCCCGGCAGGCTCGTGGCCACGATGCCCGTGCCGATGGCGACCTTGGGGGCGAGGGGATTGAAGAACCCGATCGTGTTGCCATCGACCTTGACGTTCAGCCGCGGCTGACCGAGGCCGTCGGTGAACCGGATGGCGGCGTCGCCCGAAAGGGTGCCGTTGCCCGTCAGGGTGTTCTTCTGGATCAGCAGGCCCTCGGGCGTGCCGTTGACCCGGATGCCGTCCTTCTTGTTCAGCGTGATCGTGTTGCCGCTGATCGTGATGTTCGCCGTGGTGGACCGCCCCTGGTCATCGGCCTCGAAATGGATGCCGTCGAGCGAGTTGCCTGTGATTTTGTTGTCGGTGAGCGTCCAGTTGCGAAACACCGGCTCGTCGGCGGCCAATGAATCCTTCGGCGAGGGCACGTCGAAACGGACCCCGACCGTGTTTTGGCTGAGCTTGAAGTTCCGGATCGTGCGGCCGGAGAAGAAGCCGACAGGGTCGTCGGCGTCGTTCGGGTCGATGCGGATGCCGCTGGTGCTTCGCGTCACGGAACTCCCGACCCCATCGAGGAGAAGGCCGCCCACGTGTCGGCCGACGCGGAGTCCGTCGTTCTCGACGGAGCCCCAACGACCGTCGATGACGATCGAACTGCGGCCGACGACCACGTCGGCCCAGTCGAACTTCAGCCCGCGCAGCGGCGACACGTTGCCCACCCTGCCGACGAGTTCAACGGCGCCTTCTGCTGCGAGCCGGAGATAACCCCTTCCGTTGATGGTGGACTGGAACCGGACGTCTCCCTTTCGGTTCGTGACGAGGCTGATCTTGTTGTCAGGCAGCAGCACGGGGCCGCCGAAGACGATGTCGCCCGAGCCCTCGCTTACGGACACGGCACAGTTGAGGGCGGTCACCTCGATTCCCGTCACGCTGATCGGGTCCTCGATGGAACCCGCGTTCGAACTGCCCAGCAGCACCGTTTGGCCGGCCAGGTTCACCGATCCTGCATCGCCGATCTTGATCGCCGTGACACTGGCCCTGGGGAACGCCGTGGGCTGCATCCCGGTGCCGGCGACCGTGTAGGTCGTTTGGGACGCGATGAGCGAGATCAGGTCCTTGGCGGCGCTGGACTGGATCGAGAGCACGCCGTCGACGAGCGAGCCCGAGACGGCGAGCAGCGTGCGTGGCTCGCACCGCTCGAGCCCGATCCGCGGCGACCTGCGGGGCGTCGCGGCCCGTGCGCGTGGTTGGCGTCTGGGGAAGATCCGCGCTGCCGTCGATCGCCCATGCATGATTCCGGCTCCTGGTGAAAGTCCGTCACCCGCCCGGCCGAAGGTTATCTTCCCCGTCCGGGAGCTGCAATGTTTCGGGCGGACGCCCGGAGGGCCGCGGTGCAAGCTGCGAGAACCAACACCGCCGCATGGCTTTGCCATCGCCGGGCGGAGCAAGCCGGGCCATGGAAGGCCGGCGCTGCGACGACGACGGTCCTTCAGTTCTTCTGAAGGGCCGTCGTGAGATCCGCCGCCAGGAAGGCGGCCTTGCCCGGCATGGCAAACCTTTGGCTTTGCCATCGCCGGGCGGAGCAAGCCGGGCCATGGAAGGCCGGCGCTGCGACGACGACGGTCCTTCAGTTCTTCTGAAGGGCCGTCGTGAGATCCAAGATCGCCTTCTTCCCGTCGGCGAAGTACATCAGCGTGTTGTCGGCCGCGAACAGGGGGTTCGGGATTCCCGCGAATCCGGGGGAGAGCGACCGCTTCACCACCACCACGGTCTTCGCCTTGTCGACGTCAAGGATCGGCATGCCCGCGATCGGGCTGGTGGGATCGGTGCGGGCGGATGGATTGACGACGTCGTTGGCACCGATCACGATCGCCACGTCGGTCTCGGGGAAGGTGGGATTGATGTCGTCCATCTCGCGGAGCTTCTCGTAGGGGATGTCGGCCTCGGCGAGCAGCACGTTCATGTGCCCCGGCATCCGGCCGGCCACCGGGTGGATGGCGTACTCGACCGTCGTGCCCCGCTTCTCGAGCGCATTCGCCAGTTCACGGACGGCGTGCTGGGCCTGGGCCACGGCCAGCCCGTAGCCGGGCACGATCACGACGCGATCGGCCCCCTCCAGCACCATCGCGATCTCCTCGGCGCTGGCGCTCTTCACCTTGCCGGCGTAGACGTCGTCGGCGTTCACGGCCACCGTCGTGCCCAGGCCGCCGAACAGCACGCCGACGAGGGAGCGGTTCATCGCCTGGCACATGATCGCGGTCAGGATCAGCCCCGAGGCTCCGACGAGCGACCCGGCGATCACGAGCACCGGGTTGTCGATCACGAAGCCGGCGGCGGCGGCGGCCAGGCCCGAGTAGCTGTTCAACAGGCAGATCACGACCGGCATGTCGGCCCCGCCGATCGGCATGGTGAGCGTGCAGCCGAGCAGGCTTCCCGTCACCACGAGCAGCCAGTAGAGAATGATCGACTTCGGGTACATGCACACGCCCGCGATGAGCAGCAGCGTGGCGATCGCCAGGCCGAGGTTGATCAGGTGACGATTGGGATCGGTCCAGGCCTTCTTGAACCGCGGCAGTTCCTCGAGTTTTGCGAAGGCCACGAGGCTGCCCCAGAACGTCACGGCGCCGATCAGGCCGGTGAGGGCCGTGGCGATCGCAAACTTCGTCCACGGGGCGAGCTCGCCGGCGGCGTGGGCCACGGCCGCGGCGCGATCCGGGTCCGTGAGCCCCGCGGTGGCGGTCATGTTCCAGAGTTCGGCACCAGCCACGAGCGTGGAGGCCGCCCCACCGAAGCCGTTGAGCAGGGCCACCATCTGCGGCATCCCGGTCAT
>VGYP01000221.1 GCA_016872955.1 Planctomycetota bacterium | reverse complement strand
CGGCTGGTCGCCGCGCTGCCTGGCCTGCGGGAACTTTCGGTGCGCGACGTGCGGATCGAGCCGGCGGTTCTCGATCGGCTGCGGCTGCACCACCCGGACCTGGCGATCACCCCGCGGTGAAGGCCTGCCCGACGCCGCGGCAGCGCCGCCGCATCCGCCAGCCGGCCAGGCCGGTCATCGCCGCAGCCACGACTGCCAGCGAACCGGGCTCGGGCACCACGATCACCGGGGGCGTCACGGCCACCGCGAAGGGGCTGAGGTTCTGGATCGACGTCGAGGTGATCCGCTTGTTGACCGTGTCCACCGAGGCCGTGATGTTCACCCAGGCCCCCCCCGTCCAATGCCAGAGCTTCAGGTCGTTCTGGGCAAGTCCGAGCGTCGTCGCGGAGTCGTCGTCGTAGCGGAACACCATCGTGGCCGATCCGAACCGGAGCCCGCTGAAATCCCAGTAGCCCACGGCGTCGTTGTTCGAGGCCCGGCTCACGGGATCGATCACCGAGCCCGAGAGGACGCCCGGCTGCAGGTCCGTGAACGCCGTGAACTTCATCGAGTTGACGAGCGTGGGGTTGGCGTCGTTGAAGGCCCCGCCCCAGACGGCGTTGGCCGTGCCGCTGATGAACGTGTCGGGCAGCGTCAGCACGCCCTGGTTGAAGGCGAACCATCCGGCCTGGCCGAACGTGCCCGTGGCCTGCGTCAGCGCGATCGCCGTGTTGCGGGTGACCGAGTTGGCCGTAAGCACGAGCGACCCGCCGTTGGCCACGACCCGGCCGCTGTTGGAGAGCTGCCCGGCCACGTCGATCCGCCCCTTGCCGATGATCTCGGCCGAGTCGCTCGTGGCGTTGCGAATCGTGAGCGCGCCGTTGAAGGCCAGGTTGCCCGAGTCGAGCGTGATCCGGCTCTGCGACGTGCCGCCGCGGGCGATCTCCCCCGCGCCATTGAACCGCATCGTGGTCGCCCGCACCGTCATGTTGCCGGTGGACGTGTTGCCGCCGGCGATGAAGAGGCCGCCGCCGAAGGTCATGTCGGTGGCGGCCGCCTGACCGGCGGGAAGTGTCGAGTCGACCGTGATCGCCATCCGGTTGCTGGCCGCGCGGGCGAAGAACACGTTGCCGTTGACCGAGACCTTGCCCGGGGCCGAGACGCCGGAGAGCGGCAGCGTGTAGCTGACGACGCCGCTGCCCGCGTTGTTGCCGCCGCGGATGTCGAGGTCACCAGTCACCACGTCGATCCGGCTCGTGCCGTCGAGCGAAAGCGTGACGTTGCCGTTGGCGGAATCGGCCCCGATCCGCAGGCCACCGCGGGTCTCGTACCGGGAGTTGACGAGCGTGACGCTCGACGTGTTGCCGGTGCTGTTGCCGCTCGACCAGGTCGTGTTGCCGGTCAGAACAAGCCGGGAGTTTGTGAGCGACAGCGTGCCCACGTTCGTGTTCACACTCGTCGCCATGTTCATGTCGCCCATGAAACTGGCGTCGACGCCATTGAGGTTGAGACCGCCCCGGGAGTTATTGCCCGCGCCGACGCTGAGGCCCCCGTTGAACACCATCCGCTCGGCGGCCGCCTGCCCCGCCGGGAGCGTCGAGTCGAGCGTGAGCGTGGTGCGGACGTTTTCTCCATCCGCCACCGTGATCGCCCCGGTGACCGCTATCTTCCCGTCGGCCGGCCACGAGGCCAGCGGCAGCGTGTAGGTGTAGTTGGTGTTGGCGGCACCGGAATGCCGCAGCGTCAGGTTCTCGCGCACGTTGAACCGCGACGTGCCGTCGAGCGTGAGGGCCATCGGCCCGCCTGCGGCCCCGCCGTTGTCGCGGCCCACCGTCAGGCTGCCCCGCACGTCGAGGGTCGACCGCGTCAGGCTGATGTTGCCCTCGACCGTGGCGTTGGCCCCGCGGGCCACGCCCATGTTGCCGGTCGCCATGATCGACGAATCGGTCAGCGTGAGCGTGCCGCGGGAGTTGTCGGCCGTGCCCAGGTTCACGTCGCCCGCGAGCCCGAGCGCCACCTGGTTCATCGTGACCACGCCGTAGCCCGTGTTGCCGGTGCCCACGCTCAGGCCGCCGTTGAGGTGGATCCGCGAGGCCGCGGCGTTGCTCCCGAGCGTGGAGTCGAGCACCAGCGTCACCCGGTTGTTGCTGCCATCGGCCACCGTGAGCGCTCCGCCGACCGACAGCTTGCCGTTGCCTGCTCCCTTGGTGTCGGTGAGCGGCAGCGTGTAGGTGTAGTTAGCGCTGTTGAAGCCGCCCCGCAGCGTCAGGCCGGAGAGGACGTTCATCTGCGACGAGTTGTCGATCGAGACATTCATCGGGCCGCTGTTGGCAGTGTCCAACTTCCCGGCCGTCAGGCCACCGCGGATGTCGAGCCGGGAGGAGTTCGTGAGCGTGATGTTGCCCTCGACGGTGTTGTTCGCGCCGGTGGCCACGTTGGTGTTGCCGATCACGAGCAGCGACGCGTTGTCGAGCGTGAGCGTGCCCTTGGCGTTGTCGTTGGTGGCGATGTTGAGATCGCTCGCCACCCCCAGCGCCGTGCCCACGAGGTTCACGCGGCCGTTGGCACCGTTGCCCGTGCCCACGCTCAGGCCCCCCGCGAGGTCGATCGTGCTGCCGGCCCCGCCACTAGTGGCGTCGATGTTGAGCGTCACCCGGTTGTTGTTCGTGGTGGCCACGCTGATCGAGCGGCCCACGGAGAGCTTTCCATCGGCCGCCGACTGGCGATCGACGATCGGCAGGGTGTACGTGGCCGTGCCCCCCTGGTTGCCGCCGCGGAGCGTGAGGTCGAAGAGGACGTCGAACCGGCTCGTGCCGTCGAGCGAGAGCGCGAGCGGCTTGCCGTTGGCGTTGCCGTCGATGCCGACCGTCACGCTGCCACGGGTCTCGAACCGCGAGTTGACGAGCGACATCGTCGGGGCGGTGGCGTTTGAGTTGCCGGTACCGAGGTTGACGTTGCCCATCGTCAGGAGCGACGAATCGGTGAGGTTGAGCGTGCCGACGCCGCCGGACCCCGTCGCGAGGTTGAAGTCGCCGCTCGCCAGTGAGAGCGCCACGCCGGTCACGTTGGCCGTGCCCACCGAATTGGTGCCGGTGGCGAGGGTGAACTGGCCGTCGAGCGCCACCGCCGTCGCCGCCGCCTGCCCGGCCGCGAGCGTCGAGTTGAGGTTGAGCGTGATCCTCTGATTGTCGAGGTCGGCGGCGTACAGGCTGCGGCCGACCGACAGCCGGCCGGCGCCCGCGTTCGTGATCCCGGCGAGCGGCAGCGTGTAGGTCACCGCCGTGCTGTTCGACTCACGGCCCCGGAGGTAGAGGTCGTAGAGCACGTCCATCCGCGAGGTGGCGTCGATCGAGAGCGTGACCTTGCCGTTGTTCGAGCCGTTGTCGGCACCGAAGATCGCCGTGCCCCGGACGTCGAGCCGGCCACCGTTGGAGAGCGTGATGGTGGAGAGCGAGTTGGTTCCCCGGGAGACGTTGAAGCCGTCTCCCACCTCGAGGGCGGTGCCCGCCCCGTCCACCGTGAGCGAGCCGGTGGTCGTGGAGTTGGTGGCGAGATTGAGGCTCTGATCGACGCGGATCATGCCGCCGGCCGTGACGTTGAGCGTGGCCGACCCGCCGGACGCTTGGGTCGCGGCGTCGAGGGCGCTCGTCGTCACCCGGAGGATCGTGCCGGCGTTGGCCACGTTGAGCGTGCCCGAGTTGTTCGTGTTGTGAGCCATCTGCAGCTGCCGCACCGTCGTCAAGGCCCCGTTGTCGAGCGTCACGGCCGCCGTGCCGGCCCCGCCGGCCGTGCTCGAGTCGGCAATCCGCACGGTGTCGCGCCGCTCGGGCACAAGGTTCGACCAGCTCGAGGCCGTCCAGTTGCCGGAGGCGGCGGTGAACACGGTCGTGGCCTGCGTGCGGTTGCCGGTGAAGGGCGTGATCGAGACGGCCGACGTGTTCGCCGGCGCCGTCTGCGCGATCACGAGGTTGCCGAGCGCCGCGTCGAGGGCCGTGGACGTGATCCGCTTGTTCGTCGCGTCGACGGAGCCGGTCTTGTCGACCCACGTGCCGCCGACGAGCTGCCAGAGCTTGAGGCTCGCGTCGGTGGCGCCGAGCGAACTGTCGTAGCGGACGGTCACGGTGGGGCCGTTCGCCAGCACCAGGCCGTTGGCCGGCTTGAGATCGTAGGCGGCCACGCGGCCGGTCGCCGCGCCGAAGGCGTTGCGGTCGAGCAGGCCGATCGCCAGGTCGCCCGACGTGGTCACCGAGCTCGCCCCGAACTGCACCCGCATCGCGTTGACGAGCGTGGGCGCCGTGCCGGTCGCGGCCTGCCCCCAGGTGGTGTCGGTCGCGCTCGTCACGCCGCGGATGTTCCTCAGCACGAGCTGGCCGCCGGTGTCGGCATTGACGATCCAGCCGGCAAGCGTCGTGTCGCCCTGGACGACGTTGGTGGTGGTCGAGACGCTCGTCGAGAGGTTGCCGTAGTCGACGTTGAGCGTGCCGCCGGTGTTGACCACCACGCGGCCGTTGAAGGCGAACGAATTGCCGCCGTCGAACACGCTCGTCGTGCCGCTCGACATCGTCACCGTGCCGACCGAGCCAGTGTTGGCGGCGTTGCGCATCGTGAGGTCGCCGCCGAAGCGGAGCCCGGCGCCGTTGGCGAGCGTGACGAAGGCCCGGCTGTTGGTGGTGTTGGCTCCGAACGTGCCCCCCTGGCCGAACTCCATCACCGTCGTGTCGACGTTCACGGTCGCCTGGCCGGAGCCGCCGCTGCTGACGTTCATCCCGCCGCGGGGCAGGATCCGGGCGGCGCTGCCGCTGGTCACGTTGAGCGTGGCGAGCGACGTGTTGCCGGTGACCACATTGAGGTCGCCCTGGAAGGATATCCGGCCATTGGAGGGGCTGAAGGCGTCGCCGAGGGCCATCGAGTAGGCCTGGCTGGCCCCGTTGTTGCCGCCTTGGATCGCGATCGTGCCGCGGAGCAGGTTCAGCCGGCTGGTGGCGTCGAGCGTGATCGTGGCCCGACCCGTGGCCGTGTTCTCGAGGCCGATCTGGAAGCCGTCCCGGGTGGTGAGCGTCGAGTTGGTGAGCGTGAGCGTGGCGTTGGTCGTGGTGGTGCCGCGGCCGAGGTACATCG
>VGYP01000220.1 GCA_016872955.1 Planctomycetota bacterium | reverse complement strand
GACCTTGCCCCGGCCTGCCACTACTACGACGAGCTCGACCGCCTCAACAAGCGGGCCGACACGATCGCTAGCGCTATCGAGATCAACCGGCCGGTCAACCTCAACAAGTGCCTGCGGGCCCTGGAGGTCTGCGACGGGGTGGTCCGTGAGGTGTCGGAGCAGGAGATCCTCGACGCCAAGGCACAGGTGGGGGCCGGCGGCCTGGGCTGCGAGCCCGCCAGTGCCGCCAGCGTGGCGGGTGCGAAGCAGCTGGTGGCAGAGGGGGTGATCGGCCGCGACGAACGCGTGGTCTGCATCCTCACCGGCCATCAGCTCAAGGACCCGACCGCCACCGTCGCATACCACACCACCGACCAGAAGCTCTTCAACGAGGTGCTCGGCAGCCGGGGCGTGAGCCGGGCGAGCTACGCCAACCGCGCCGTCAGCGTGGGGAATCGGCTCGACGAGATCGTGCAGGCGATCGACCTCTACGGCTGATGCCGAGCGGGCGGCGGCGCGGTGGCCTGCCGGGCGTATGATGTCGGCCGCCACCCCGCCCCCGAGAGGAGCCCGCATGACTGCCTCGCCCCTTCGCCTCGTCGTCCACGGTGCCGCTGGTCGCATGGGGCGTCGGGTGGTGGCCGGAGCCCTCGCGGATCCCGCCCGCTGGCAATTGGCCGCCGCGGTCGAACGGAGCGGTCACCCGCAGGCCGGCACCGATGCCGGTGATCTGGCCGGCTGCGGTGCTGCCGGCGTGACGGTGGCCGGCTCCTGGCACTGCCCGGCCGACGTGGTAATCGACTTCTCGCTGCCGGAGGCGGTGCCGGCGATCATCGCAGTCTGTGTCGACAAGCAGCTGCCGCTGGTCGTGGCCACCACCGGCCTGACCGCCGCCGACCACGAACGGATCGCGGTCGCGGCCGACACGATCGCGATTCTGCAGGCGCCGAGCATGAGCCTGGCCGTCAACATCGCGATGGATCTCGTGGGCCGGGCATCGACGCTGCTCGCCCGTGTCGGTAGCCGCGCGGATGTCGAGATCGTGGAGTGTCATCACCACCACAAGGAGGATGCACCGAGCGGCACGGCCTTGAAGTTCGGGGCCATTGTCCGCGAGGGGCTCGGGCAGTCGAAGGAGGCGCACGGCCGCAGCGGGCGTCCCGGCCCTCGGCCGGCCGACGAGATCGGATACCACGCGGTACGGGCGGGCGACAACCCCGGCGAACACACGATCCTGTTCGGGATGGACGGCGAATCGCTGTCGGTTCATGTGCGGGCCACCAGCCGAGACTGCTACGCCCGGGGCGCGCTTGCGGCCGCCGCGTTCCTAGTGGACCGGCCGGCGGGGCTCTACTCGATGCGGAACGTGCTCGGGCTTGCGTAAGCGGCCGGGTGGGCCGCGACGGCCCGCACCGCCCACCAGCCGAGGCCGATCTGCAGCAGGAGCGTCACCACTCCGGCCCGCGGCTGTCCGCTGGCCAGCTCCAGCCCGCCAAAGGCCAGCCCCGCGGCGGCGCCGGCCAATTTCGAGCCCACCTGCACCAGCCCGAAGGTCACGCCCGCCCGTCCCGCCGGCGCCACCTCCGCGATGGTGGCCCGGATCACGCTCTGCACGCCGCCGAGCACGAGTGCCAAGAGCACCGCCAACGCGTGGAGCTGCCCGGGGCTCTGAACGAACCAGGCCAGGATGAGCACCACCGTCCAGCCGGCCAGGCAAATGGCGAGCGCCGCACCGCGGCCTGCCCGTGCGGCGAGCCAGCCGATTCCCAGCGCGCCGGGCAGGGCCACTGCCTGCACGAGCAACACCAGCCGCACGAGACCCTGTGCGTCGAGCCGAAACTCCTCCAGGGCGACGCTCGAGAACTGCGCGATCGCCGTCTGAACGGCTCCCAGCACCAGCATGCTGCCCACGAGCACGGCGGCCAGTCGCCGGTCGCCGCCGTCGCGTGGAGGCATCAGCGACCGGGCGTAGGCCACGAGTTCGCCGGCTGCGGTTCGGACGTGGCCGTCGGGCGGATTGACGCCGAAGCGAGCCACCGCCGCCGGCAGCGAGAACAGCAGCCACCACCCGCCGGTAAACGCGAAGGCCGCCCGCAGCGCCCCAGGAGGCGACAGCCCAAGCCATTGGTGACAGGCCAACAGCGAGGTCGCCACCACCAGGACTAGTCCGCCCCCCGCGTAGCCGGCCGCGAAACCGAGCGCGGAAAGCCGGTCGGCGAGCGGGCCCGTGGCGATCCGCGGCAGCAGGCTGCCGGTGAAGATGGCGGCCATGTCGAAACTGACGTTCGCAATCACAATCGCCGCCAAGATGGCCGCCTGGGCTTCCGGTGGCACCGCCGCCAGCGTTGCGAACGCCGCCGCGCCGGCTGCCACGCTGCCCAGCAGTGCCGCCCGGTGGCGGTCTCGGCGGTCGGCCCACGCCGACAGGATCGGCGCCACGAGTGCCGAGACGAGCATTGCCGCGGCCAACGTCCACGACCAGACGACCCCAGGCGACAATCCCCCTGCCCCGGCCGCGAACGCCACCCGCATGACGTAGGCCACCACCAGCGTGATCAGCACGGTCGAGAACCCGCTCGCGGCCCAGTCCAGCAGGATCCAGGCGCAGCGCGTGAACCAGGGCGATCGCGTCTGCGGCAGCGTGGCGGCGGACAAGGCTGACGGAACCCCGTGGAGCGGCGAGCCAGGATCCCGATGCTAGCAGTCCGTGGCACCGACCATCCATCATCGCGGAGCACGCGGGCCAACCGGTCGGGCGTCGGGCGATTTGTCAGTCGCAGAGCCAGCGCATCGTCGACTCGGCCGTTGGCAGCCCCAGACGGTCGAGCCACCGGAACAACAGGGCTGCGGCCATCAGGAAACCCGCCGCCAGCGCGACCGCTGCGGCCACCGGCATCGCCCGCTGCCACAGTCCCGTGGCGTCGCCCTGCCAGACCAGGCCGGCGGCCCACAGCGGCCAGACGTGAACCACGTGATGGAGCAGGTAGATCGAGAGGGCGTGGCGACTGAGGGGCGTGACCCAGTCCATGAACCAGCGCCAACGGTCCGGTCGAGAATCGAGCAGGCGGTGAGCCATCGCCAATGCTAGGACGACGCCACCGAGCGTGCCGAGCACGTACGCCGTCGTCGCCGGAAACATGGCCCAGGCTTGTGCGGTGTCCCCGGTGATCGCCGCGGGCAGGTGCGGCCAGGTTCGAATCAGGGCGGCCGACGTCGTGACCAGCACGCCACCGGCGAGCAGGGCGGCGCGAGTCGAGGCTGCGGCGCGGCGGCCCACGGCATAGCCCGCCAAGGGAAGCGCCAGCCAGGGAAAAATCGGAAAGTAGCCGGTCACGAGCCAGCCGATGGTGACGTCCGCCAGGGTGAAGTCGTAGTCGTAAAACCCACTCGACCAGTAGGTCGTGTAGTCGACGATCAGCCGGAGCGTGGGCGCGACGGCTACGATTGCCGCCGTAGCGGCCAGGATCGCGGTGTCGGGCAGCCCGCGGGCTACGGCGAAAGCCAGCAGTCCGACGCCGATCAGCGTGAGGATGTCCCAGTTGAAGACGTCCTCGGGCAGCCAGACGAGGACGTTGAAGGCAAAGCCGAGGCCGACCAAAAACAGGCCGCGGCGGATCGTCGCCTTGGTGATCGCCCGCTCGTCCCAGCCCCGCTGTCGCTGCAGGTCTTCCCAGATCCGATAGCTCAGGCCCGACAGGAAGGTGAACGTGGGGGCCGCAAATCCGGTGGGCAACCACCAGGCCTCGCGGAGACCAGTGAGAGGTCCGCCTGCGGGGCCGTACCAGCCCGAGAGATTTTCGGCGAAGTGCACCACCACCATCAGCACGATGGCGATCGCCCGCAGCAGATCGATCGACCGTTGCCGGCCAGCCTGCCGCGTCACGACCCGCCCCGTGCCGTCAGCAGTTCGACGGTGAGCATCGCCGTCTGGGCCAGGAGCAGCACGACGATCGTCCATTCGAGGGCTAGGTGCCGCCGCGCCGAGGCGACGTCCGCTGTCCGCTGTCCGCAGGCTTCGGCGACCCGTTCGACAAAGTCGGCTCGGTCCAATGCATGGTCGAGTCGTTCCGTCAGCCGGGCGCGGTCGCGGAGCCGTTCGCCGAGTTGGTTCGCGAGCGTCGGCGGGTGCACCGGCGGGGCGTGGATCGCGGGTGCGAGCTCGGTGAGTTGCCGGCGGCAGGCCACCGTCTCGCGATAGCGGGCCGAAAGACCGGCTCGCCGTGCCAGCGGCCGCTCGTCGACGGCGAAGGCCACGGTTGCGTCGTCCTCCGCACCTGCGAGCAGGCCGGCCAGACGGTGCTCGGCGTCGCGGAGCCGGGCCTCCCGGGTCGCGAACTCGACGACCGACTCCCGCAGTTGGCCAAGTTTGGCGGGTGGTCCGACCACCGCCGCCCGGCCTGGCGACCAGGCGACGTGGCAGCCATACAGGGGCACGTTCAGGAGCGTGCCGGCACCGGTCCCGGACTCCGCCGGGGAGACGGCGCGGGCGACCCAGCCGGCCGCGACCGTCGCCAGGGTCGTGACGTCGCCATAGGCGGACAGCGGGACCGAGAGGAGTTCGATCGCATCGCCACCGGAAAGCGGTAGCCGCTCGACCGTGGCGTCGGCGGGCAGGGGCGACCGTTCGCCGGCACCGTCGGTGGCTGGAGCCTTCGCATCGCTCGTGGCCCGCGATCCAACCGCGGTCGTGTCACCTGCCGGGTGGATCATGGCTGCTCCGTCGCGAGGCTGGCGAGATCGGCGACCACCCAGCCTGCCACGTGCTCGGCGCCGTCGAGGACGCCGTTGAGCGTCGTGTCGTAAAGATAATCTCCCACCACGAACAGCCGCGGGTGGCTTCCGGCGGCGGGACGGTGCCGTCGTTCGAGTGGAAGGGGCTTCCAGCCGCCCGGTAGACCGCTCACGGCTCCGATCCAGCAGTGCACGCGGGTCTCGATCAGCCCGTTCCGCAGCGTCGCAAACGGCGGCGGCAGCGTGTCGAGGGCGGCGGCCGCAACGGCGGCGTCGCTCCAGCCGGCGAGCTCGGTCGCCGCCTCGCCCGCGACGAGCCAGCCCAGCACGCCGGAGGTGGCCGCCGGCTCACGGCTGCTCTCGAGGTACAGGCAGCAGCCGCCGAAGGCGTCGAGCAT
>VGYP01000219.1 GCA_016872955.1 Planctomycetota bacterium | reverse complement strand
TCGGCATCTTCGACGCGGAGGCCTATGCCTCCCAGTGGCGGATGGCCGTGCTCGTGATCTGCATCGTGTCGGCGCTGCTCACGCCGGCCGATCCCTACAGCATGCTGTTCCTGGCCGGGCCGCTCTGCCTGCTCTACTTCGGTGGCCTGGCGATGTGCCGCTGGGCGTCCGCGCGGGACGGCCGTCAGGCCACGAACGCCAACCAGTAGAAGGCCAGCCCCGTCACCGTCGTGGCCAGCAGGTCGAGGGCGGCCAGCCGGGCCAGGCGGCGATGCCGCGGGCCGTGCCGGCCGGGAGCCGGAGGCGTCGGAAACCGCCGCACCGCCTCCCAGACCACCCACGCCCAGAGCACGAACGTGCTGATCGCGAAGACCAGGTGGATGCCGAGCAGCCCGAGCACGCCCGCGGGCCAGAACGGACTGGGCCGGGCACGCGCCCGCCAGTCGCTGAACAGCCGCACGTCGATCTCGAAGACCACGATCGCAGCCGCGAGTGCGACCACAATGAAGAGTTGCAGCCGCTTGTGCAGCGTGTAGCGGCCGGCCCGCACCGCGGCGATGCTCCAGGCCAGCACCGGCAGCAGGGCGATCAGGCCCACGAGCACGACGTCCATGCCGAGCGAGGCGCGGGAGCCCAGCGGCACGAGAAAACCGTCGATCCCGGCGGCCGGAGCGGGGATGATGGAAGCGGCTGCAGCGGCGGGATTCACGACAGGATCCGGGCGAACGGACGCGTCGACACGGCATCGATCTTACCGTGCGGTGCCGATCGCAGCGGCCGCCCGCGGTGAAAAAGCGGGGGGCGTTCCAGCCGGCCAGGTAAGATCGGAAGCCTGGCCGAGTGGCGAAACTGGCAGACGCACGGGACTTAAAATCCCGTGGAGAGAGATCTCCGTGCGGGTTCGATCCCCGCCTCGGCCACTCCGCGGGCGACGGGGATCCCAAGCGGGGTTGATTCGGTGAGCAGGCGAGCGGTATCCCTCACCCCATGCACGACTGTCTGCCCACGGCCCGCCCGCGGCCCCTGCCGATCTGGCTCCCCTTCCTCGCGGCCCCAGCGTTCGCGTTGCTGCCGGTCGCCGGCTGCGGGGCAGCCGCGTCGCTGCGTCACGGTCAGGCTGCGGTGGCCGCCGCGGCGTCGCAGCCGGCCACCCCCCCGCCGCTCGTGCCGGTCACAGCGGTCGTGACGGCACTGCCGCGCGGCCGCTGAGCGGCCGAAATGGCGTAAGGCATAGGCCCGCCGAGGGCGGCGGCCGGCACGACCAGCCGCTTCGTGGCACGATGCCTCCCGACAACCTAGGGTTGCAGGTGATCGGCGACGTCTGCCGGTCGTCGACGTCCAGTCCACCGGAAGCTAGTCCACCGGAAGAGAGTGCATGTCGCTGCGCATCAGGCTGATCGCCTTTGCCCTGCTCGTGGCGGCCGCTGCTGCGGCCGTCGCGGCAATCCTGCCAGCGGCGGTCCCGCGGCGTTTGCTCGGTGCATCCCCGCCAGCGATCGGTCGTCTGTCCGATCGCGGCGCCGACCTCCAGGAAGCATCCCGTCGACTCGACCTGGCTGGACCGGTGCTGGCCGCCGCGCTCGCCGCGGTGATCGTGGGCCTGCCGGCGGCGTTCGTGGCCGCCCGGCTCGCGCGGGGCGTCTCTGCACCACTCGACGACCTCGCCGAGGCGGCGGAGGCGGTGGCGGGCGGCGTGCTCGACCGCCAGGTGACGCTCGGAGGCCACGACGGGCGGGGCCGTCTGCCGGCTGCGATCGCCGGCATGCAGCATGCGCTCGCCTCGCTCGTCGAGCGCGTACGGGCGTCGGGCCGACGGCTACAGGCGGTCGAGACCGACACCAGGGCGGCGCTCGCCGGCCAGGAACGCGCCGTGGGGGGCTTCAGCGCGGCGACGCAGGAGATCTCGGCCGCCGTGGCCCAGATCACGGCCACCAGCGAGCACCTGCTGGTGGCAACCGGAGGCGTGATGGAAACCGCGCGCGAGGCGGCCGGCGTGGCCGACGAGGGCCGCGAGGGCCTCGAGCGCATGACCGGCTCGATGCAGCAGCTCAACGACGCCATGAACGCCTTCACCCGCAAGCTGGCGACCATCAGCCAGCGGGCCAGCGGCATCACGGCCGTCGTGACGACGATCGCGAAGGTGGCCGAGCAGACCAACCTGCTCTCCGTGAACGCCACGATCGAGGCGGAGAAGGCGGGGGAGTCGGGCCGCGGCTTCCGGATCGTGGCCCAGGAGATCCGGCGGCTGGCCGACCAGACGGCGTTGGCGACCAAGGACATTGAACGGTTGGTCCGCGACATGCAGGCGGCCGTGGCCGGCGGGACCATGGAGATGGATCGGTTCCGCAACGAGGTGGGGGGCCGGATCGGCGAGGTGGCGGAGGTAAGCGGGAAGCTCGGCCGCGTGATCGAGCCCGTCCAGGCCGTCACCCGCGCGCTCGAGCAGGTGCACGAGGGCATGGAGTCGCAGTCGCAGGGCGCCCGTCAGATCCGCGAGGCGATGGAGTCGTTGCGGGGCGATGCGGCGGAATCGACCGCGGCCGTGGCCGTCTTCTCGTCGTCGCTGGCCGAACTGCGGGCGGCGATCGTGGAACTGACGGCCGAGGCGGAGCGGTTCACCTGACGTGCTCGAGCGGGCCGCCGCGTCGGGCTCAGCGGCGGGTCGAACGGGACGCCTGGCGACTGGACAGAAACCGCCGCAGGCCGCTGACGACCCGGCCCGGCTCGCTGTCGCCCGCCTCGGCGTAGAGCGGTGTGCGACCGTCGTCGGTGACCACGATCTCCAACTCGTCGGACGACCATTCCGACCCGCCGAGCAGCTCATCCACCGCCGCGTCGTCCGCGGATCCCTCGGCGGTGCCCGTCTCGGGGAGGCGGGCCACCACGAAGTGCTCGCGAGCGAGCGACTCGAACTCCGGATCCCGCATCAGCGACGCCAGCCTGGTGGAGGCGTCGGCATCGCCGGATCGGGACACCATCACGAGCACTGGTCGGTGCACGTCGCGGGCGGTGGCGACCGCCTCGTCTAGCGACGAGTGCACGCGGCCGGCGGCGGCGAGGGACCGGTCGGGCAGGTGGCCGTCGAACGTCGCCACCCAGGTCGAGGCTGCCTGACCGCGATAGCCCTTCTCGGCCGCGATCGCACTGCCGTCCGAGGCCACGAGAATGACGCTTGGGAACGACCGGACCCCATATTTCACGCATACCCGCGAGCGGGCATTGCGTTCGTCGAGGGAGATTCCCTCCTGGGGCAGGTCGATCATGAGCAGGATGACACGGTCCTCCGCCCAGGCCCGGAAGGTGTCGGTTTCGAGCACGTTCTGCTCAAGGTTCCGGCAGTGCAGGCACCAGTCGCTGCCGGTGAACACCGTCAACACGGGCCGGCCGGTTTTCTCGGCCGCCGTCATGGCGGCCGCGTAGTTGGTCAGCCAGCGGACCTCCGCCTGGGCGGCGACGGCGGAGACGGCCATCAGCATGGCCAGGCCCAGGCGTCCGACGGTCTTTCGAATCGAGTCCGTGAACTGCATCCGAGCCTCTCTGCACGTCATAGTCATCGCCATTTGCCTCCGGGCCGCCCTCTGCCCCCTTTTCATCGGGCAGACACGATCCGCCCCGCGAGGGTTGATGGGCCAAAACTCGCGTAGAAAACTAGCTTTGGAGGCCAAACCTGTAAAACTTCGCCGCCTACGCCGGTTCCGCAGCCTTCCCAGATTCGCTCGCTGCGTCGATTCCATTGGACTTAGGCATCGGTGTCGTCGCGTTGCGGCGACGCCTTCCCTGGTCGAGAGGCTTGGTCGAGAGCCTGGTCGGCGGCGCGTAGCCGGCCGGCCAAGGCGGCGGGGGCCGTCGATGACGCCACCCAAAAACGACGGGGCCCACCGGTCTCGGTGGGCCCCGCTTCCTCGCTCGATGTCTGGCCGGCTGGAGGCCGGCCGTCGCCGGCCCGGGGGCACCTTGGCTGCTCCCGCGGCTGGCCGAGGCGGCGAGGGCCATGGATGGCCCCGCCGCCTCTGAAACTAAAACTGCCAGATCACGTCGCAGCCACCGTAGAGCTGGCCGTACTCGTTAAAGTTGCCGAAGGGCAGCGCTCCGCCGGCCTTGTCCGGCGTGTACCAATCGTACCGCAGTTCGGGCCGGACCATCCAGTTCCGGCTGCCCTGGGGCTTCCAGTTCAGGCCCCACGTGGCCTGCCAGAAGTTGCCCTGGTACCCGGTGGCGAACGGCCCGCCGTAGAGGGCGTTGCGGATCGGGCTGATCACGCGGTAGCCGTTGTTGTCCCGGAACCACTCCAGCCGCATCCCGCCGACCAGGTTGTCGCTGAAGTTGTAGAACAGGTACTGGTTGATGCCGTACCAGAGTGCCGTCCCAGGCTGGGCCTGGTTGAGCGTGTCGACCGTGTTGGCGTTGAACTGCCAGCCGTTGTCGTTCTGGAACACGTAGGTCACCTTGTCGTTCAGCTCGTTGACGTACACCGTGCTGAGGATCGACCGGTTGCCGATGTTGCCCACACCAGCTGTAAACGACCCGATCTCGTTGCCGCTCGACACCGTCATCGTCAGGGCCTGCGCCTCGTCGGAGCTCTTGAAGGTCGCACCGCCGAGGAAAGCTGCGTTGCTGTTGGCACCGGGGTAGGCCGGGTTGGTGATCCCGAAGTAGTTGATCGGGTCGCTGAAGTTGTCCCAGCCGTTGGTGATGCCACCGTAGATGGTCAGCTGGTCGTTCACCGTCCAGACATCGAGGATGCCGGTGTGGGTGAACGGCTCGCCGTACTGCATCGTGTAGGCATGGCTGTAGAAGAAGTTGCCGATCGCCGGCACCACTTCGTACCCGATGATCGTGTAGAAGTGTCCGAACTTCACGGCGTGATCACCGTACCCGAGCTCGCCGTACAGCTGCGGCATGGCGAGGCCGTAGTACTTGCTCGAGACCCACGACGGCGCTCCCCCCGACCCGGCCGGGTTCGGCTGGTAGAACAGGTTGCCGTCGAGGCCGCGGGCCGTCGTGAAGATGTAGTCGGTGCCGTAGAGCAGGTCGACGCGACCGCCCCAGTCCCAGGTGTTGGCATCCAGATCCAGCACCTTTTCGTTGACGAGGTAGAGCTGGTTCATCTGGCCCTGCCA
>VGYP01000218.1 GCA_016872955.1 Planctomycetota bacterium | reverse complement strand
GGCTCTGGGGCGTGCAGGACGAACCACGCCCGCTGGCCGTGCAGATGTGGGACAACGACCCAGACAACCTCGCCGCCGTCGGCCGGCGACTGGCCCGCGACTTCCGCGTTAGCGTGGTCGACCTCAACTTCGGCTGCCCGGTGCGACAGGTGACGGAGAAGGCGCACAGCGGCTCGTGGCTGCTCCGCGATCCCGCGCGGGTCGGCACGATCGTCCGCCGGGTGGTCGAGGCCTGCGACGGCGTGCCCGTGACGGCCAAGATCCGCCTCGGCTGCAGCGACACCTGCCGGACCGCGATCGAGGTGGCGCAGCGGATCGAGGAGGCCGGTGCCTCCTGCCTCACCGTGCACGGCCGCGTGGCCGCACAGTTCTTCACGGGACGCGCTGACTGGGAGGCGATCGCCGTGGTCAAGGCGAGCGTGTCCCGCCTGCCGGTCGTGGGCAATGGCGACATCGATTCGGCGGAGACGGCCGTCCGCCGGCTCCGCGAGAGCGGCGTCGACGGCGTGATGATCGCCCGCGAGGCGCTGGCCAGGCCCTGGATCTTCGCCCAGGTGGCTGCGTTGCTTCGCGGCGAACGGCCGCCCGCCGATCCGTCGCTCGACGAGCAGCGGGAGATCGTGCTGCATCACTACGACCTAGTCTGCCGCCGCTTCGGCGTCGAGCGGGGCACGCTGCTGATGCGGAAGTTCGCCTGTTCCTACGCGCAGGGGCTGCCCGGGGCAAGGGAGTTCCGAGGCCGGGTCTCGCGGGTCTTCGGCCGGGATGACTTCCTGGCGGTCGTTCGCGACCACTTCCCGCGGGCGGTTCAGGATCAGACGGCGCCGGGCCAGCGGGCCTGCACGTCACGGCCGGCGTAGAGGGCGCCGTCGCCGAGCGACTCCTCGATCCGCAGCAACTGGTTGTATTTCGCGATCCGATCACTTCGCGAGGCGCTACCGGTCTTGATCTGGCCCGTCGACAGGCCGACGGCCAGATCGGCGATCGTGGCATCCTCCGTCTCGCCGCTGCGATGACTGCTGATCGACGTGTAGCCCGACCGCTGGGCCAACTGCACCGCCGCGATGGTCTCGGTGAGCGTGCCGATCTGGTTGACCTTCACGAGGATACTGTTGCCCACCCCCTCGGCGATGCCGCGGGCCAGCCGCACGCAGTTGGTCACGAACAGGTCATCCCCGACCAGTTGCACGCGGTCGCCGAGCCGGTCGGTGATCGACTTCCATCCGGCCCAGTCGTCCTCGGAGCAGCCGTCCTCAATCGACACTATCGGATACTTGCCGGCCAGGTCGGCCAGGAAGTTGACCATGCCCGCCGAGTCGAGCGACTTCCCTTCGATGGCATACAGACCGCTCTTGGCGTCGTAGAACTCGGTGGCCGCGACGTCGAGCCCGATCGCGATCTCGGCGCCCGGCTTGTAGCCGGCGTTGCCGATGGCCGCCAGGATCACCTCCAGTGCCTCGGCGGAGCTGCCGATGTGGGGCGCGAAGCCCCCCTCGTCCCCCACGCTGGTGGCGAGCTTCTTGTCCTTGAGCACCTTCTTGAGGGCGTGGAAGGTCTCCACGCCCGCCCGCAGTGCGGCGTTGAAGCTGTCGAAGCCCAGCGGGATGATCATGAATTCCTGCACGTCGAGCGGGTTGTCGGCATGGGCGCCACCGTTGATGATGTTCATCAGGGGGGCGGGCAGGAGGCGGGCGGCGGCTCCGCCCAGATAGCGGTAGAGCGGGATTCCACAGTGCTCGGCGGCCGCATGTGCCACGGCCATCGAGACGCCGAGGATCGCGTTCGCCCCGAGTTCCTTCTTATGAGGCGTGCCGTCGAGCTCGATCATCAGTTCGTCGACTGTGGTCTGGTCGAGTGCGTCGCAGCCCTCGAGCTCCTCGGCGATCCGCGTGTTGACGTTCTCGACCGCCGCCATCACTCCCTTACCGAGGAACACGCCCTTGTCGCCGTCCCGCTTCTCCCAGGCCTCGTGAGCGCCCGTGCTCGCGCCGGAGGGGACCGCGGCCCGACCGAAGGCCCCGTCGGCGAGCGTCACATCGACCTCCACCGTAGGGTTGCCTCGGCTGTCGAGGATCTGGCGGGCCTGGACGTCGACGATGGTGGACATGAAACCTCCGGATGATCGGGGAACAACGGATGCGGGTACCGCGCGGATGGCGGCGCACGGCCGGCCGGGAGCAGACAGCCTTCCGAGACGGCGGTGCTGATTGTGCCTCCGCGCGGGCCGTATGCAAGTGCTTTGCCGCCAGAGCATGGCGGCCGCCGGCCGAGAGGGTATCCTGCGAGCGGATCGCCGCGACGATCGCCGCGGTGGCTGTCGGCGGCCCGTCGCCCCCGCGTGCCTGTATGTTCACCGGCCTCGTTGAGTCACTCGGAAAGGTCGTCGCCGTCGCGGCGGAGCCACCTGGACTGCGGCTGGTCGTCGAGTCGGCCACGACCGCCGCCGACGCGGCCCTCGGCGACAGCATCTGCGTGAGCGGCTGCTGCCTTTCCGCGGTGGCCGTCGACGGCCCGCGCTTGGCGTTTCAACTCGGTCCCGAGACCCTCGCCCGCACCACCCTCGGTGGCCTGGCGGTTGGCTGCGGCGTCAATCTCGAACGATCGCTGCGGCTTTCGGACCGTCTCGGGGGCCATCTCGTCACGGGACACGTCGACGGCGTCGGCCGGCTCGCGTCGCGTCACGACGCGGGCGACTGGACGACGTGCCGGTTCGCGGCCCCGCCCCCGCTGCTCGCCCAACTCGCTTCCAAAGGATCCGTGGCCGTCGCTGGCGTCAGCCTGACCGTGGTGGACGTCGATGGAGCGTCGTTCGGGGTGGCGCTCATTCCCCACACGCTCGCCGCCACGACGCTCGGCACGCTCGCCGTGGGAGACGCGGTCAACCTGGAGACCGACCTGGTCTCCAAGTACGTGGCGCGATGGCTCGACGCCCACGGGCAGGAGACGCGATGACCGCCGACGGCCCCGGACGAGCCTGCCCCCCGCCGCGGCAGACGACCGCCTACCTCAAGGAGCTGTTTGCCCAGGTCGGCTTCACGATCGACGCCCGCCGCGGCCAGAACTTCCTCGTCGACCTCAACCTGCTCGACGTCGCGGTGCGGGCCGCGGCGATCGCTCCCGACGACATCGTGCTCGAGGTGGGCACGGGAACCGGAGCGCTCACCGAGCGGCTGGCTGCCGAAGCCGCGCGGGTGGTGACGGGGGAGACCCGCGGCTCGCCCAACTGGCCCGCGACAGGCTCGTGGACCACGGCAACGTGACGCTCATCGAGGGGGACGCGCTGGCCTCCAAGCACCGTTTCGCGCCGGCCGTGCTCTCGGCCCTCGACGACGCCCTCGCAGCCGCGCCCCACGGCCGCCTGTTGCTCGTGGCCAACCTCCCCTACTGCGTGGCCACGCCGGTGATCTCCAACCTCCTGGCCCGGCCGCGGCCCTTCGATGCCGCGATCGTCACCGTGCAGCGGGAACTGGCCGAGCGCATGACGGCGGCGGCCGGTGATCCCTCCTACAACGCCCTTTCCGTCTGGATCGGGTCCCAGTGCCGCGGCGAGATCGTCCGCATGCTGCCGCCGAGCGTCTTCTGGCCGCGGCCCAAGGTCGAATCGGCGATCGTGCGACTCGACGTCGATCGGGCCCGGCGGGAAGCGATCAGGGATTTGCACCGCTTTCAGACCTTCGTCCGTGACGTCTTCTGCCACCGCCGCAAACTGCTTCAGGGCGTGCTGGTGCGGCTGGCCGGCGGCAAGGCCGACCCACGGGCACGGTCGCGGGCCGAGCACGCCTTGGCAACGCTCGGCCTCGGGCCCTCGGCCCGGGCCGAGGAGATCGAACCGGACCTGTTCGTGCGGCTCGAGCGCGGGTTTTACGACGACGGCCCGGGCGTGTAGAACCTGGGGGCAAGCACCGGAGAGGCATTGAGTATGAAGTTTATCGAGATGTCGGGCCGGGCGTTGATGAGCATGGTCGAGCCCGACGAGATCACGCCTGAACAGCTCCGCAAGGCAGGGCTCACCGACACGTGTCTGGTGCGGGTCAATCAGCAGGGCGACATCGAGGTCCGCCGCCACGCCCACTGGGACCTGATCGGCGGCCTGATCGGCAACTTCCAACCGCGGGCCGAAAACGCCAGCGGCCGGACCTGGGCCTGACGCCGAGCCGGATGGAAAAAGAGGTTGTTCGTCATGTCCGGTCTGTGCCGGGTGGCGACCGGCGGAGAACGCGGACGGCAGCGGCCGCCGCGTTGGTTTCCTCCGGGCCCGTTCCGAACCTACCGATTGTCGGGCCGGGCGGGGTAGACTCTGGGGTCGCGGGGAAGTCCGGACCGAAAAATTCCCGGTGAAACCCGCGTTCCGCCGTCGCTGCGGCGGCCCGACGAGGGCGGAGGCACTACGCGTGATCCCGAACCCGACCACCGAGGCCTCGTTCGCGCCGACGCTCGTCGACCTGCTGCGGCAACGGGCCGCCTATCGGCCGCACGATCGGGCCTTCACGTTCCTAGTCGACGGCGAGCACGAGGAACTCAACGTCACCTACGCCGAGCTCGATCGCAAGGCGCGGGCCGTCGGTGCCTGGTTGATCGACCGGGGCATGACCGGCAAGCGGGCCCTGCTGCTCTACCCATCGGGCCTCGACTTCATCGCCGCCTTCATGGGCTGCCTGTACGGCGGGGCGATCGCGGTGCCGGCCTACCCGCCCCGCAAGAACCGATCGGTCGAGCGGATCGAGGCAATCGCCGCCGATGCCGATGCGGCCGTGGCCCTCACCACCCGTGACGTGGTCGACCGTTTCGAGAACGTGGGGGCGTCGACCCCGAGCCTCGAGCACCTCACCTGGCAGGTGGACACCGAACTCGACCCGGCGTGGGCCGATCGCTGGGAGCGGCCCGACATCGACGGCGACACGCTGGCCTTCCTGCAATACACGAGCGGTTCCACGGGCACGCCCAAGGGGGTGATGCTGTCGCACGAGAACCTGCTGCACAACTCGCTGCGGATCATGCAGGCCTTCGAGATCACCCGCAGCCAGTCGGGCGTCTTCTGGCTGCCCAGCTTCCACGACATGGGGCTGATCGGCGGCATCCTTGTGCCGCTCTACGGTGGCAAGTTCAACGTGCTGATGTCGCCGGTGGCCTTCC
>VGYP01000217.1 GCA_016872955.1 Planctomycetota bacterium | reverse complement strand
CTGTGCGCGTGGCTCCTGGGCATCCGTGACGCCGAGGACCTGATGGGGTCGCCCCATGCGCCGGCCCTGTGGGAGACCTATGTGCACGGTGAACTTCGCCGTCTCCAGACGACGGACACGTCTCTGATGTCGTGGCGGGATCGCCTGAAGGAAGTCGACTTTCTGCTCCCGACACCCCGCGGCCTGGTGCTGATCGACGCGGAATGGGCCGAGTTTCCGTCAGCGGCGACCATCGGCCGCCTGCTCAGGATCCGGGATTCCATCGGTGCGGGAGGCGTGGCGGCGATCGCCGTCTGCTGCCGTACCCCGCGGCATCAGGCGCTTCGCGAACCGGCCGGCCCCGCCGTTGAGACCGTGGGGCTCGACGACCTGCCCGCCCTGCTCGGGTAGGCTTGCGGCGTGTCCCAGATCGTCACGTTGACCACCGACTTCGGCACCGGCTCGGCCTACGTGGCCGAAATGAAGGCACGGCTCCTGTCCGCGCGAACCACTCCGCTGCTCGTCGACATCGCCCACGACATTCCAGCCCATGATTTGGCGGCCGCCGCCTGGGTGGTGGGCCAGGCCTGCCCGGCCTTCCCGGCCGACTCGCTGCACCTCGTCGTGGTCGACCCCGGCGTCGGCACGCCCCGTCGGCTGGTCTGGGTGAAGGCCGCGGGGCGTCAGTATCTCGCCCCCGACAACGGGGTGCTGACGAGGGTGGTGGCGACGACGCCCCTGGAGGCCGTCCGCGAGCTGGCCGTGCCCGCCGGCACGTCGTCCACATTTCATGGCCGCGACGTGATCGCCCCGGCCGCGACGGCCCTCCTCGACGGGGCCGCCGCGGAGTCGCTCGGCCCACCGTTGGCCGACGTCGTGCGGCTTGTGATCCCCAGCCCTCGGGAGTCGCCTGCCGGCCTGGAAGGCGAGGTGGTGCACGTCGATGCCTTCGGCAACCTACTGACCAACCTGCCCGCAGAGTTGCTGCCACGGCTGGTCAGGGCCGGCCGGCTTCGGGTCGGTGGCCGGGAGATCACCCGGATCGTGGGCACCTACGCCGACGCAGCCCGCGGCACAGCCGTCGCGCTCGTCGGTTCGCAGGGCGTGATCGAGGCGGCGGTCGTGGAGGGCAGGGCAGCCGACCTGCTCGTGGCCGGTGTGGGTACGCGGGTGGTGCTGCCGTGAACGTGACGCGACGCGAGCTCGAGCACTGGGACCGCCATCATGTCTGGCACGCTTTCACCCAGATGCAGGAATACGAGCCGCTCCTGATCGAGCGGGGCGAGGGTTGCTGGCTCGTGGACGTCGACGGCAACCGCTATCTCGACGGATCGGCGAGCATGTGGTGCAACGTGCACGGCCACCGCCATCCGCGGCTTGATGCGGCCCTCCGCGCGCAGGCCGGGAAGGTGGCGCACACCACGAACCTCGGTCTCTCCAATTCCACCACCGTCGAGTTCGCCCGCCGCCTCTGCGAGCTGACGCCACCCGGCCTCGACCGGGTATTTTTCTCCGACGATGGCTCGACCGCCGTCGAGGCGGCCCTCAAGATGGCCTTCCAGTTCTGGCGGCAACTGGAGACGCCGCGGCCCGAGAAGACCCGCTTCGTCGCGATCGCCGAGGCGTATCACGGCGACACGCTCGGCGCCGTCGGCGTGGGGGGCGTCGACCGATTCACCGCCATGTTCGCGCCGCTGACGTTCGAGCCGATCCGGGTGCCGCCCCCCGGTCGTGCCGACGCCGACGGACGGCTGGTCCCGCTGGCCGAATCGCTCGCGGAACTCGATCGACTGCTGTCGATCTACGGCAGCGAGATCGCGGCCCTGGTGATGGAGCCGATCGTGCAGATGGCAGGCGGCGTGATCGTGCATCCCGCCGGCTACCTGAAGAGCGTGCGGGAGATCACCCGTCGGCACGAGGTGCTCCTGATCCTCGACGAGGTGGCCGTCGGATTCGGACGGACCGGCACCATGTTCGCCTGCCAGCAGGAGGAGGTCGTACCCGACTTCCTCTGCCTGGCGAAGGGCCTCACCGCCGGATATCTGCCGATGGCGGCCACGATCACGCATCGCTGCATCTGGGACGCCTTCCTCGGATCCCACACGGACCAGCGGGCCTTCTACCACGGCCACACATACGGCGGAAACCCACTGGCGGCCGCGGTCGGCCTGGCCTCGCTCGACCTGTTTCGCGACGACCTGGTGCTGGCGGCGCTACCGGCCAAGATCGACCGTCTCGCCAGGAGCACAGCGCGGCTGGCAACGCTGGAACACGTCGGGCCGGTGCGGCAACGGGGGCTCGTCGCGGGCATCGAACTGGTGGCCGACAAGGCGACAGGCCGGCCGTACCCCTGGCAGGAGCAGCAGGGCCGGCGGGCGTGCGCCGCCGCCCGTGGCCACGGCGCCCTGCTGCGACCACTCGGCGACGTCGTCGTGATCATGCCACCGCTGGCGATCACCGAGGACGAGATCGACCGGCTCGTCACGGCGGCCGAAGCGGGCATTCGGGTGGCGACCGGCTGACGACGATCGCGGTCATTGGACGACGCTCTTGCTGCCCTCCGTCGAGCCGCCGATCGGCGCGCCCTCTGGCAGTGGTCGGCCCGCCGTCGGAATGCCGAGCCGGTGGAGTTCCGCCCGCACCACTCGATAGCCCTCGAAGCTGTCGGGATAACACCACAGCGTGACGGTGGTGTCAGGTTTTGCGCCCCCGAGCACGCCCCTGAACCGGGAGGTCGGCGCCAGCGCGTCGGCGACCGTCTCGCCCACGCCTGGCCCCACCGGACGCACCACCCACTCCCGCGATCGCACGAGGATCTGGCCGCGGGCCCGGTCGACCTTGGTCTCGACCACATAGTTGAGGGTGAAGTCGCGGGCGGGGCCGACGGTCACGATCCGTGACGACAAGTCCTGGAGCGAATCGGTGTGCCGGCGGGTGTGGGCCTTGGCCAGTTCGAAGAGTTCCTCGAGGGGCACATAGGCGATCCGCCCTTCGGCGATCCGAAAGTGAATCTCATCGCCGTTGACCGTGCGACCGATGGGCGTCGGGTAGGCGAGCACCTCGTGGGTCTCGGATGCCGCCTCCGCCACGCCGCGCGCTTCGAGGGAGCAGCGATGGAGCTGTTCCTCGAGGCTCTGCCGCCGGACGGCCCGTTCCGCGGCGGAGACCTTGGCGGCGTCGGCGAGCCCCTTGCGGCGATCGAGTTCGTGCCGCGCCGCCGCCAACGCCGTGGCCAGGTCGAGCCGCGCCTCCGCGGCCGCGGAAGCTTCCAACGAGATCTCCTCGATCTGCACTTGCAGATCGTCGATCTCGCTCTCGGCCGAGGTGACGGTGGCGGCGAGCGCCGCGACCTCGTCGGCGGTGCCGCTGGCGGCGGGCGCGACGGGCGGCTCAATCACCATGTGCCGGATGCGGGCCCCGATCACCATCACCAGGATGATCAGGATGCCGACGATGTTCGTCACCACGTCTAGGAACGAATCCTGCCCGGCGGAGCGATCCACTTCGGGACGGGGTCTGGGCATCGGTCGTGCTCCTGGTCGGGGGACTCAGCGGGTGCGCGGGACGCCACCCGTGCGTTGTACCGGCGGCAGGCTGCGGACGGCATCCGTCTCGCCGGCGCGGCGGGTGTCGAGACCGCTGTCGGTCAGCAGCCGTTCGAGGTCATCGCGACGACCGGTGCCGTCGGACGCGGCGGAGAGGACCAGTTCCGGCCGCCAGTACATCTTGTCCCCTGCCATGCCCCAGTCGCGGACGGCGGCATGCACCTCCCGCACGAGCGGATCGACCGCATCGGCGGTGCGGCCGCTGATCGGCACCCGGGCGGTCACGCGTCCGCCGCTGCCGAGGATGCGAAACTCGTCGGCTGAGCACTCCAGACGGATGGGCCTGGTGAGCGGAATCGGCCGGTCGCTCGAGGCCAGGCTCGCCCAGTTGCTGCCCCGCCGCTCCGCCATCGCGCAGAAGCCCGATCCCGGATCGCCGAGAGTGGCCCCGACCGCCGCCTGTTCGCCCTTCATGCCCGGCAACGAGGGACCGAACATGCCACCACCGCCACTGGTCGCCGCGGAACCGTCGGACCGGCCCGAGCCCGAATCACCGGCCGCACCGTCACCAGCGGGGGCCCGTCCAGCGGCCGCGCCCACCACGGCACTCGATGGGCCTCCGGCCACGCCCGCGTCGCCACCGGCCCGGTCACTGGGCGTGCCCGCAGCGTCTCCGTCGGCAAGCGAACCAGCGGCACCAGGCTCCTCCTCCCCAGCGGGGCCCGTACCCGGTGGGCCGCCGCGATTACCCTCGGGACCAGACGGCGCGTCGCCCGAAGCCGACCCGTCACCACTGCCACCATAGAACTTCGAGGGACCGCGATAGCGGTCGCCAAAGCCGCCCCGTCCGACATCATCCACCGCACTCGCGGTGCCGCCGGCCCCGCCCCCGCCGCCTCCCGCCGCGTCGCTCCCTCCGAGCACAGCGTCACCGCCCGCAGCACCGGCGCGAAAGCCGCGACCGGGCGTGGCCGGTTCCTCCTTCCATTCCCACCGTGACTGATCGCCGAGGACGGTCGGCCCGTTGGTGGCGACCACGCCCCCGCGCGACGTCGCGGCCCGGTATTGCACCGCCGGCTTGGACCGCTGGCGGGGCCGGACCTGGGCGAGCCACTCGAGCCGGCGACGGGCCTCCTCGACCGCCCGCGTCTCGACCTCCGCGAGCGCGGGATCGGCCGGTGGAAAGCGGAGCGTCCAGTCCTCGTCCACGAACTGGTACCCGAAGTCGCTGCCCCACGACTGGAGCGCCTCACGGGCGGCGTAGTAGGCCATCACACCGGACGGACGCACCAGCAGGAGCGGATACGGCTGCAGGGCGGGATCCCCCGACTCGGCGGGCCCGCTGGCCAGATGTTCGCGAGCCGCCCGCAACGCGCTAGCCAGAGGATTTCCTGGACCGGGCGGCCCCTCGAAATCAGCCGGCCCCAGGCGGACGCCCTCGGGCTGGAGAAACACGCCATCGATGGAGCATTCGATGTACAGCGGACGACGGTGGGTGCCGGCCGGGCCCTCGTAGGGCACGACCGCGTAGGCCGGCGGCCGATCCGCGGCCTCTTTGCGGGCCTCGTCGAACGCGTGTTGCGCCGCAGCGAGCCGGTCCTCGAGATCGCGGATCGCCTGCTCGTCC
>VGYP01000216.1 GCA_016872955.1 Planctomycetota bacterium | reverse complement strand
GCGCGGCGGCCATCCAGGGGCTCGCGACGGCCGGCACCGTCGTGTTCGACAAGACCGGCACGCTGACCCGCGGCCGGCCGCGGATCGTGGCGGCGGGGGTGGCGGATGGAGCGACCGCCGCCGGTCAGCCCGACTTCGGCGCCGAACCGCTCCGCGGCCTGCTGGCCACGGCCGCCGCCGTCGAGCTGGCCAGCGAGCACGGGCTGGCGCGGGCCTTCCTGGACGCGGCCGCTGCGGCCGGTATCACGGTCACGCCCGTCGGTGACGTGCTCGCGGTGCCGGGCCGCGGTGTCCGCGGCACGCTGGCCGGACGGACGCTGCTCGTGGGCAGCGGCCGGTTCCTCCGCGACGAGGGCGTGGCGGTCCCCTCCAGCGCCGGCCCGACCGATGCCGCCGCCACCGTCGCCTTCCTGGCGGTGGACGGCCGGCTTGCAGGCTGGTTCGCGCTCGGCGACGAGCCGCGGCCCGAGGCACGGAGCGTGGTGGCCGACCTGGCGGCCCGGGGCCTGACGGTGGAGATGCTCTCGGGCGATTCCCCGACGGCGGCGGCCGCCATGGCCGACGCGATCGGCGTGTCCGCCGCCACGGGCGGCCTGTCCCCCGCCGACAAGGCCCGGCGGGTGGAGGCGCTGTTGTCGACGCGGCGGCCGGGAGCGGCCGGCAGCGTGGTCTTCGTGGGCGACGGGATCAACGACGCCCCCGCCCTGGCAGCGGCCGAAGTCGGGATCGCGCTCGGCTCGGGATCAGACGTGGCCCTGGAGACGGCCGACGTCACGCTCCTGTCCGGCGGTCTGGCTCCCCTGCCCCGTGCCCTCGATCTCTCGCGGGCCACGATGCGGGTCGTGCGGCAGAACCTGGCCCTCGCCTTTCTCTACAACGTGCTGGCGGTGCCGGTCGCGGCCGGGGCGCTCTACCCACTCCTCGGTCACGTCACCAGCCCGATGCTGGCGGCCGCGGCCATGTCGCTCAGCTCGCTGTCGGTGATCGCCAACAGCCTGCGGCTGCGGGGTCAGCCCAGCGGCAGTTCGAGGCCGTCGTAGGCCAGTTCGACGCCGGCCGGCAGGCGGGCGTTGGTCGCCTCGTGAGGCAAGTCATGGGAGAGGTGCGTCAAGAGCGTCCGCTGCGCCCCCACGCGGTCCGCCACGGCGAGCGCCTCCTCCAGCGACAGGTGGGTCGGATGCCGGGTGTGCCGCAGGCAGTCGAGCACTAGCACGTTGAGGCCGGTCAGCAGCGGCCAGGTGGCATCCGGGATGCCGCTGGTGTCGGTGCAGTAGGCCACGTCGCCGAAGCGAAAGCCGAGCACGTCGAAGGGGCCGTGGGCGAGCCGCAGCGGCACGACCCGGGCCCCCAGGATCTCGAAGGCCGCGGTGCCGATCCGCTCGAAGACCAGCCGCGGCACGCCTCCGCCGGCGGGCGGCACGGTGGAGAAGGCATAATCGAAGGCCTTGCGGATGCGATCCTCGACCGGCTCCTCACAGAGCACCCGCATCGGGCGGCCCGAATGGAAGCAGAGCGGCCGCACGTCGTCGAGCCCGTAGACGTGGTCGACGTGATCGTGGGTGTAGAGCACGGCATCGACCTTGCCGATCCCCTCCCGGAGCAGTTGACTGCGGAGGTCGGGCGTGGTGTCGACGAGCAGGTGGCCCCCGGGGAGGCCCACGAGGATGCTCGTCCGCGTGCGGACATCCCGGGGGCCGCCCCGCAGGCAGGTGTCGCAGCCGCAGCCCACCAGCGGCACGCCCACGCTCGTGCCCGTGCCCAGGAAGAGCAGGCGGCCGGTGAGATCCCGGCCCGGATGCCACGGGGGGCGGACGCCCTGGGCGGCCGGGTCGGTGTCGGGAGCGTGGTCGGACATCGGTCGGATTATCGGGGAAACGCCTGTCCGGCACCATGCTCGACGAGGCGGCCGCTACACTGTCGCCGATCGTATTCCGTGGTCGTTTCCCATGGGCCCTCAGCCGTGCCCCCCGTCCCCGATCTGCTCTTCGTGTACGGCACGCTGCGGCCGGCCCTGGCCGTCGGCCGGCCGCGGCAGCTCGTGGGCGACCTTGAACTCGTGGGCAGCGGCACGGTCGCGGGAGTGCTCCACGACCTGGGCCGGTATCCGGGGCTCGTCGCCGGGCCGGGCGTTGTGCGGGGCGACCTGCTGAAGATCGGCGACGACGCGCGCCTGGCGGCGATCGACGCCTACGAAGGCTGCGGCACCAGCCGGCCGCTCTTTCGAAGGAAACTGACGACCGCCCGCCTCGCCGACGGCAGCGAACTGCCCGCCTGGGTCTACGTCTATCCCCACCCAGTCGGCTCCGCACCCGCGGTTCCCGGCGGCGACTACGCGGCCTACCGCGACGGGCCGCGATCCTGAACGTGCCGGGTTTTGCGGCATCGGCGGGCCGCGGATGCCGCGCCCGCGGGCGGGAGCGGAGCCGCGATTCCGGCCGAAGGTGTTGATTCCCGGCGGCTCGACGGGGGCCTCGTCCGCGGCACGGGATTTGCTAACTTCAGGGGTTAGCCTGAAGCCACTCAGACACCGACGAGGCGGTTGTGAGGGTCGGGGCTTCTCCGGGGTGCTTCCGGATTCGTCCCGGTCGCGCAGATCGATGTCGCGTCGTCCACCGGCCGACGGGCGACTGGTTCTCCTTTTTGCACCCTCAGGACGACTCTCATGAGCACGAAGAGCAAGCTCGAGTACATCTGGCTCGATGGTTACAAGCCGACGCAGGGCCTGCGGTCGAAGACGCAGGTGAGAAGCAACTTCAGCGGCAAGCTCGAGGACTGCCCGATCTGGTCCTTCGACGGCTCGAGCACCCAACAGGCCAGCGGTCACGACTCCGACTGCCTCCTCAAGCCGGTCGCCATCTTCCCCGATCCCTGCCGGAAGAACGCCTACCTCGTGATGACCGAGGTACTCAACGCCGACGGCACGCCTCACGAGTCGAATGGCCGGGCTACGATCGCCGATGACGATGATGACTTCTGGTTCGGCTTCGAGCAGGAATACTTCCTCTGGTGCACGAAAAACAATAACCCGCCCGGTTTCCCCGCCGGCGGTTACCCGGCGCCCCAAGGCCCCTACTACTGCTCGGTCGGGGCCGACAACGCCCACGGTCGGGCCTGCGTAGAGGAGCACCTCGACGCCTGTCTCGAGGCCGGCCTCAACGTGGAGGGCATCAACGCCGAGGTGGCGGCCGGGCAGTGGGAGTACCAGATCTTCGCCAAGGGGGCCAAGCGGGCCGGTGACGAGATCTGGCTGGCCCGCTACCTGCTCGAACGGATCGGCGAGAAGTACGGCTATTCGATCGAGCTGCATCCCAAACCACTCGGTATGCACGTCGATTGGAACGGCTCGGGCATGCACGCTAACTTCTCCAACGGTCTGATGCGGGCCTGTGGCGACAAGGGCGTCTTCACGGCGATCTGCGAGGGCTTTGGCGGCGTGATCGACCGGCACATCAGCGTGTACGGCGCCGACAACGACCAGCGGCTCACCGGCAAGCATGAGACCGCCCGGATCGACCAGTTCAGCTTCGGCGTCTCCGACCGCGGCGCCTCGATCCGCATCCCTGTCGGGACGATCGAGGCCGGCTGGAAGGGGCGGCTGGAGGACCGGCGGCCGGCGTCCAACGCCGATCCCTACAAGGTCGCCGCGGCCATCATCCGCACCGTCAAGGAGGCGACCGCCGCCGCGGGCGTGACCTGAGCGGCCGGCCCGAGCTTTGCGTCATCAGCCCCCGCGGCCCCCGGGCCGCGGGGGCTTTTTCGTGGCCTCGCGTGATCCTGCGGGTCCGTCGCCGTCACTCGCCGAACTCGACCTCCTGGATCGCCTCGAGCAGCTGCCGCATGGTCTGGTAGCGGTCGGTCGGCTTCTTGGCGATCGCCTTCATCACCACCGCGTCGAGCCGCGGTGGAAGGCCCCGGCCCGGGCTCGCCTGCGAGGGAGGCGGTGGGTTGTCGTGGATGATGTTCTCGAAGGTCTCCTGCACGAAGCGGCCGCGGAAGGGCTCCCGCAGGGCCGCCATCTCGTAGAGTACGACGCCGGTGCTGAAGACGTCGCTCCGCTCGTCGACCACGGCCCGGTTGACGTTCACCTGCTCGGGCGACATGTAGAGCGGCGTGCCCGGCCGGTCACCGGCCATGGTGAGCGCCTGGATCGCGGCCCCCTGCGCGGCGGCCAAGGGCCCCCGCGGCTCGTCATCGGCCTGGCCCCAGACCTTGGCGACACCCCAGTCGAGCAGCATCACCTCGCCGAAGTTGCCCACCCAGATGTTCTCCGGCTTGACGTCGCGGTGGATGACGCCGCGGGCGTGGGCGTACATTAGCGCCTGGGCGGCACCCTCCACGATCTGCAGCCGCTGCCGCAGCGGAAAGGCCGCCGTGGTGGCGGCGTCACCGCAGGCGATCCGCTTGAGGATCTCGAACAGGTTCTCGCCCGACACCCGCTTCATCGTGAAATAGAGCCCCTCCGTCTCGTCCCGGCCGATCTCGTAGACGGGCACGGTGTTGGGGTGCTGGAGCTGGGCCGTCACGCGGGCCTCGCGGAGCAACCGGCGATTCTCGCGGACGTCGCCGCGAAACTCGGGCAGCAGCGTCTTCATCACGACCGTGCGGCCGGTGATCCGGTCGAAGCAGGTCCTGAGCACCGCCGAGCCGCCCCGGGCCATCTCCCGGAAGTTCACGTATTTCCCGATGCCCTCCGGCAGCGTGGCCGGCAGGTCGTGGTCGGTGGCGCCGAGAAAGATGGGCCCCTGTCCATCCCCGGACGGCATGGCTCGGCTCCTGGCGTGGCGGCCGCGGACCGGAGGCGGCATCGCGACGACACGATTCTAGTTCCCCGCGGCGATGCTGCGGGTCTCAGGCCGCCCGCCGCCGCCGGGCCGCCACGAGGATGCCCGCCGCGGCCAGGGCCACGAGGGCCACCGGCGCGGGCTCGGGAACGTAGTAGACGAGCACCACGTCGTTGGCGTTCGTGTTGCCGAGACTGCCGCCCTGCATGAGGCTGAACCCACCGGAACCAACTGGGTTGGTGAAACCGCCGGTGCCGTTACGGACCGCGAGGTGGATCACGCTGCTCGTCAGGTTCTCGGGGTTGACCAGGCCGGAACTCGCCGAGGCGATCACCCAGTGGCTACCGGCACTGGGATCGACGTTGGCGGCGTTGCCGT
>VGYP01000215.1 GCA_016872955.1 Planctomycetota bacterium | reverse complement strand
GGATGCGATCGCGTTCGCCGATGCCATTCGGGCGGTCAAGGAGAACCTCCATCCCTGCCGCACCTGCGGCAACCTCGCCGAGGGCGAGGAGTGCGACATCTGCCGAGATCCGCGTCGCGACCGCGGCCTGCTATGCGTCGTGGAGCAGGTTCGCGACCTGCTCGCGCTGGAGCAGGCCGGCGCCTTTCGCGGGGTCTACCACGTGCTCCAAGGACGGTTGGCTCCGCTCGAGGGCAGAGGCGCGGAGCGGCTCACGCTCGACGCGCTGGAGGCGAGGGTCCAGGCGGGAGGCATTCGCGAGGTAATCCTGGGCACGACGCCCAATGTCGAGGGCGATGCCACGGCGCTGCTCGTCACCGGGCGGCTCGCGGACCTGCCGGTGGAGATCACCAGGCTGGCCCGGGGTCTGACCGTGGGAGCTTCCCTCGAGCAAGCCAATCGCGAGATGCTCGCCGACGCGATCACCGGGCGGCGTCGCTGGGGCGAGTGATCGCCGCGGGGCGCCGAGGGCCCCTGGTCTCATGCCCCGGTCGCGGTCGTGATTCAGGTCGCAGGCTGGTCGACTTGGAGTATTCTATAGGCGGGCGCGGTGGGTTCGCCACGGCGGCCCACAGGATGCGGAGCCAGACAGCGATGCGGATGTCGTTCGGCCAGGAAATGCGGTTGGCGCAGAAGCAGGTGCTTGCGCCGCGCATGATCCAGTCGATGGAGATCCTGCAGTTGCCGGTCCTGGCCCTCGAGGAGCGGATCGAGCAGGAGATCCAGAACAACGAGACCCTCGAGGTAGAGGAGGCGGGCCGTGATGAGGCCACGGCTGCCGAACCAACCGGCGGTGAGCCGGAGCCTGCTCCGCCGGCGACCAAGACGGTCAATGAGACGCCGCTGGTGGTCGACCACGAGCACGCCAATAAAGCCGACTTCGAGCGGTCATACGACTGGACGGCCGAGTATCCCGACTCGGACGACGATCGCAGCCGTCCGTCGGCCGCCCAGATCGACCAGGCGGGTGATCGCTATCTCGACATGATCGCCAACATGGAGGAGCGGCCAGAGACGCTCTGCGATCACCTCCACGACCAACTGGCCAGCGAGGATCTTCCCGAGCCCGTTCGGCAGGCCGCCGACAAGATCATCTACAACCTCGACGCCAACGGGTATCTCCCCATGCCGTTGGGGGAACTCGTCGACCCCGACGGTCCGGCCGGACAGCTCGAGCATCTTGAGCGCGCGCTCCACCTCGTGCAAGGGCTCGATCCGCCCGGGGTCGGCGCGCGGGATCTGAAGGAATGCCTGCTGCTGCAGATTCGGCACGACACGCAGAACGCCCGCCACCTGCGGCGGCTCGTCGCCGACCATCTCGAAGACTTGGCCGGCAACCGCCTGCCCCTGATTGAAAAGAGGATGGGACTGCCCCTGGAGGAGGTGGAGCAGCTGCGTGACCAGTTGCACACGTTACGACCGAAGCCGGGAGCCATCTTCTCCGCGCCGATCGTGGTGCCGGTCAAGCCCGATGTCTACGTCGACCAGCAGCCCGACGGCAGCTGGAAGTGCTGGCTCGAGGAGATCGACCTGCCGGCGCTCCGCATCAGCCCGCTCTATCGGGAGATGCTCCTGTCGCCGGCCACCGACCCGGCCACGCGGGAGTACATCCGCCGCAAGATCAACGCCGCCCAGTGGCTGATCGACGCGATCGAACAGCGGCGCAGCACGCTCCTCAAGACTGCCCAGGCCATCGTCGACCACCAGACGCGGTTCCTGGCCGACGGGCCGGAGTCACTCGAGCCGCTCAAGATGCAGCAAATCGCGGATCGCATCGGCATGCACGTCACGACCGTCAGTCGGGCCGTCGACGACAAGTGGTTGCAGACACCGCGTGGACTCCATTCCCTGCGGCGCTTCTTCGTCGGTGGCACCACGAGCGCCGACGGCGATGAGGTGGCCTGGGACACGGTGCGAATCAAGTTGCAGGAGATCGTGGACGGCGAGCCGAAGGACGCTCCCTTCAGCGACGACGACCTGGTGAACGAGCTCGGCCGGCGGGGTATCACGGTCGCCCGCCGCACGGTCACGAAGTACCGCAAGGCGATGAACATTCCCAGTTCGCGGCAGCGGCGGGACTGGAAGCTGACCCGCGCCGTGCAGGCGGCAGGCGGATCGCACGACACGGCCGGTCCCGGGGACGAGGACGCCGGGGCCGCCGAGGAGCCGGCTGTCGTCAATCTCGACGCCACCGCCGAGTGAGCCCGCCAGCCGACTTGCCGGCGCGCGCTCCCCCCGCCTACATTCCTTCCTCCCTCCCGGACCGCCCGCCATGCGCTGCCCTTTCTGCCGAGCCGACAATGATCGGGTCATCGATTCGCGGGCCGGCGACGACGGCGGCTCGATCCGCCGCCGCCGCGAGTGCCTCGCCTGCCGGCGTCGGTTCACCACCTACGAGCGGGTGGAGCGGCAGTCGCTCGCGGTCGTGAAAAAAGGGGGCGACCGCGATCCCTTCGATCGCGACAAGATCAAGCGAGGCCTGGCCAAGGCCTGCTGGAAGCGGCCAATTACCGAAGACGACATCGAGAACGCCGTGGCGGCCATCGAGGCGGAGGTGTTCGGGACCTACGAGAGCGAAGTGCCCAGCGGCGTGATCGGCGAGCGGATCATGGAGATGCTCAAGCAACTCGACCAGGTCGCCTACGTTCGCTTCGCGAGTGTGTATCGGGAGTTCAAGGACGCCCGCGACTTCGTCGAGGAACTCGAACCGATCCTCGCCCAGTCGCTCCGGCCGGCCGACGATCGGTGAGAGGCAGGCGGCCGGGCCGTCACGTCCTGCGGAAGTCGCCCCGCACGCCGCCGGTCTTCTCCTCCAGGCGGACGTCCTCGAGCGTCATGCCCGGGTCGATCGACTTGGCCATGTCATAGATCGTCAACGCGGCGGCCGTGACCGCCACCAGGGCCTCCATCTCGACACCGGTGCGGGCGGTAGCCCGCACGGTGGCCTCGATCAGCACCCGGTCGGCCGCCGAACAGTCGATCGCCACTTCGACCGCGTCGATGGGCAAGGGATGGCAGAGGGGCACGAACTCGCTGGTCCGCTTGGCCGCCATGATCGCGGCCAGGCGGGCCGCGGCGAGGGCGTCTCCCTTGACGAGGCGGCCCGTCCGGACGTAGTCCACGGTCGCCGTCGCGGCGACGAGCCGTGCCGAGGCGCGGGCGGTCCGCAGGCTGAGGGGCTTGTCGCCCACGTCGATCATGCGCACGGTCGGGGCGGGCGTGACGTCCATGCCGGGGATGATAGCACGACCGCGGGCCATCAACGCGGCGGCCCGGTGCGCTGGTGGGCGCACCGGGCCGCGGTCATGGAGTCGTCGGGTCGGTCGGCCGTGGGCCTCGGCCTACGAGCCTCAGACGAGCTCTTTCTTGGCGCCGATGAGCGTGCGAAGCCGCTCGGCCAACAGGGCCACGTCGAACGGCTTCTTGAAACTCTCGTTGACGTGGTTGCGGTCGACTGCGATCTGCGAGCCGTCGTCCGGCAGCAGGGCGATCACGATCGTGTCTGCGTATTCTGGGTTCCGCCGCAGATTCTGGCAGATCTGCTGGGCGTCGATCCGGCCGATCGAGTAGTCCACCACGATGCAGTCGGGATGGAAGCTCTCCGCCTGGATGCCCGCCTCGAATCCGCTGGCGGCCACCTGGATCTTGAACGACTTCTCGACAGGCAAGTGCCGCTTGACATTCTCGATCAGGACCTGGTCCTGGCCGACGAGCAGCACCTTTGCCATCGCCTCGTCCTCGAGGTCGCCCAGCGGCATGCCGTGCTCCTTGAGGAACTTGATCAGATACTCACGTGGGATGCGGCGGTCCTGGCTGCCCGGAATGCGGTAGCCCCTGAGCCTGCCGGAGTCGAACCACTTGCTCACCGTGCGGGGAGCAACTTTACAGATCTTGGCGACCTGGCCTGTCGTGAAAACCTTCATCGCGTGGACTCCATGATGGATCTTTCGTGTCCGGAATCGACCAGGCCAGTCCGCGGATCGCAGACCCGCAGGACACGGCCCCCCTGCGGCGCGGATGTCGGTCATCGCGGGGAGCGCCGCACCGTCGTGCCCCGCGCCGGAAGGTCCGGGGGCGCAGAGGGGGAGAGAGAGAGGGCCGGGCCGAATCACACCCCGAGGGCTGACGATCGGCTCGGATTCGGAATCGCAGGATTCCCCCCCTGCACCACACCGCGGTCGACGTTCGGCGGTTGCCCACCGGACACGGCCGCGATGTGACCATCCAGCCCTGTAGATCGAAAGATCGTGTCGTGCAACTTGAGCCGTTCTTCATGAACGCATCGGTGGAACCGGGTGCGACGCCTGTCGGGCTCCAGCCGAGAAAACGGGCCCGTGTCAGCCTGGGCAGGCGGGGCAGACTGTCGTGCGACCGGCCTGCCTCCCACCGGCTGCTCAGGCTGCGCGGCTGGCACGTACCGTGGCGGCTGCCTCGAACCGCACCGACACCCGCTTGGAGATGCCTGACTCCTCCATGGTGACTCCGTAGAGCGTGCCCGCCGCGGCCATCGTCTTCTTCGAGTGGGTCACCACGATGAACTGGGTGGCCGACAGGAAGTCGCGAAGCACGCCGACGAAGCGGTCGACGTTGGCCTCGTCGAGGGCCGCATCCACCTCGTCGAGGACACAGAAGGGGCTGGGCCGAGACCGGAAGATCGCCAGCAGCAGCGCCACGCAAGTCATCGTCTTCTCACCGCCGGATAAGAGGGAGATGCTGCGCGGCTCCTTGCCGGGGGGGCGGGCGACGATCTCGACAGACGTCTCGAGCAGATCGACGCCGGGCTCGAGCACGATGTCAGCCTGACCGCCGCCGAACAGCCGCTCGAAGAGTTCACGGAAGTGGCCGCGGACCACCTCGATGGTCTCCCCGAGCAGTCGGCGACTGTCCTCGTCGATCCGGGCGATGAGCTGCTCGATCGACTCGCGGGCCGCTGTGACGTCGTCCAGTTGCCCCTGCAGGGTCGCCAGCCGTGAGGATAGATCCTCGGCTTCGGCCAAGGCCTCCAGATTGACGTGGCCGATCGCGGCGACCTTGCGGCGACCTGTCTCGATCAGCGATTCCAACTCCGCCCGCTCGTCGGGCACGGGCTCCTCGGACGGCTCGGCGACCGCGGGTGGGGGCTCGGCGATCACCGCCT
>VGYP01000214.1 GCA_016872955.1 Planctomycetota bacterium | reverse complement strand
CCCGAACGCTTCGACCGGTCGTTTCCGCTGGCCAACGGTCCGGGACGACTCCGGCCCCGCGCCGTCAGTGATCTGGCGGCACGCGGTGGTCGAGGACCGTGGTGGTCTTCCAACGGAGGCTCCGGGCGATCGCCGCGGTGACGTACCGCTTGGCCTGCCCCACCGCGAGCGAGAGCGTGAGCCCCGCCGCCAGCCCTGTGGCGATCGCGGCGGCATAGGTGCAGCCGGTGCCGTGCGTGTCGACCCCTCGTCGAAAGGCTGCCGAGAACCGTTCCACGCCCTGCGTCGTCACCAGCAGGTCGGTGGCCGTTCGGCCCCCGAGGTGGCCGCCCTTGAGCAAGAACCCGCAGCCAAACCGGTCGACGAGCCGCCGGCCCGCCGTCTCCATGCCTGCCAGGTCGCGGCACGGTTCTCCCGACAGGATCCGCAACTCGTCGAGATTCGGGGTCACGAGCGTGGCCCGCGGAAAGAGTTCCCGTCCGTAGGCCGTGATCGCGGCGGGCTGCAGGAGCGGATCGCCACTGGAGGCGACCATCACAGGATCGACGACCAATGGTAATCTCGGCGTTGCGGAAAGGGCGGCGGCGACCGCACGGATGATGCCCGCGGAATGGAGCATGCCGGTCTTTGCGGCCTGCACCGGAAAGGCCTTGAGTGACAGCCGCACCTGCGCCGCCACGACCGTCGGCCGGATCGGCTGGATGGTTTCGACCCGGCCGGGTACCTCCGCCACGACACACGTGATCGCCGTCTGGGCGTAGCCACCGAGCGCCGTGATCGCCTTCAGATCGGCCTGCGCTCCGGCTCCGCAGGAGTTGTCGGAGCCGGCGATCGTCAGCACCACGGGGGGCGGCTTCATCGGCGTCGCAGGCGGCATCCCGCCGCCTGCCTGATGGTCGCCGGCGCCGGCACCCCAGCGGCGCTGACGGTGCGCACGGAGGCCGCCAGGAGCTCTCCGCAGGCCGCCGCGGCCCCGAGCGGGGCCAGCGTCATGATCGGCGGTAGGCAGACTGGCGACATAGCGGCGAGTCGGGCGGGGCGAAGACGTCCCCCAGACTCTACCAGCATTCGCGGTCACCGCACGACGCCGCCCTCAGCCGAGGGACACGATCCGGCCCGTCCGAAAGGCCTCGTCGGCCGCAAGCACGATCCGCAGGCTGTTGACTGCGTCGTCGACGTGGTCGGAGAGGTCCCGGTCGTGCTCGATCGCATCCAGGAAGAACTCCTGCTCCAGTCGGCAGAGGCCGTCGTGGTCGGGTTCGCCGGAGCAGTCGAGGAACTCGTCGGTCCGGGCGAAGCCGCCGTCGGCCGCCAGCGCGGCGTGATGCAGCCTGAGCACCGCCGCCTTCGTGTGCGACTCCACGTCGTCGCTGCCCGCCGCCCCATCCTTCACACCCGCGATGCTGACGCAGCCGGCCGGCCCGATCACGTCCTTCACGAAGAACGCCGTCTCGCTCATCATCGGCCCCCAACCGGCCTCGTACCAGCCGACGGAAGCGTCCGCGAACGTCACCTGCAACTGTCCGTAGTTGTACATGCCCGGCGGCAGCTCTTCAGTCAGTCGGGCCCCGATCGCCGCCACCCGCACCGGCTTCGAACGCGTCATCTGACACATCACGTCGACGTAATGCACGCCGCAATCGACGATCGGCGACATCGAACCCATCAGCGCCTTGTGCGTCTTCCAAGCGGCACCGGACGACTGCTGGTTGAGATTCATCCGCATCACCAGCGGCGTGCCGAGCGTGCGGGCCATCTCGATGAAACGCTTCCATGTCGGATGAACGCGCAGGATGTAGCCGACCACGAGCTTCCGGCCTGCACGCCGGGCCGCCTCCGCCACCTGCCGGGCTTCGTCGACCGTGACCGCGATCGGTTTCTCGAGGAACACGTGGCAGCCGGCCCCGAAGGCGGCCAGGGCGTAGGCCGCGTGGGTGTCCGGGTAGGTGTTGATCGAGACTGCGTCGGGGCGCGTGGCCGCCAGCGCCTGGGTGTAGTCGGAGAACTGCGGATAGTCCGCGCCCAGCGTGTCGAGCAGCGCCCGCCGTGACGCGGCGCCCCGCGAGACCACACCCGCGATCTCGAAGCCCGCCAGCGCGCGGTACGCCTTGGCGTGGGAGGTGCCCATGTGGCCGCACCCGGCGACCAGGATCCGGACCGGCGTGGTGGCCATGGTGGGCTGCTCCAGGAAAGGCGACGACGACGCGGGCGGTCAGGCCGCTCGCACCACCGCCTGGATGATCGCCCGCAGCTTCGGTTCGGCCGCGCGGGCCACGGCCAGAATATGCTCAACCGTGGCCACCTCGAGGGCGTCGGGCAGGCACATGTCGGTGATCACCGACAGGCCGAGCACCTTCATCGAGGAGTGGACGGCGACGAGCACCTCAGGCACGGTCGACATCCCGACCACGTCGGCACCGATCGTCCGCAGGAAACGGTACTCCGCCCGGGTCTCGAGATTGGGCCCCATGACCGCCACGTACACCCCACGATGGGCTACGAAATCCTCGTGGCGGGCCACGGCCAGGGCGGCATCGATGAGGTCTGGCGTGTAGGGGGCCGACATGTCCGGAAAACGCGGCCCCAGCCGCTCGTCGTTGATGCCGACAAGCGGATTGTCGCCCAGCAGGTTGATGTGGTCCTCGATCACCATGAGGTCGCCGGTGCGAAACTGTGGATTGAGCCCGCCGCAGGCGTTCGTGACGACGAGCAGCTCGGCCCCGAGCCGCTTCATGACCCTGACCGGGAAGGTGATCTGCTGGAGCGGGTAGCCCTCGTAGGCGTGCATCCGCCCCTCCATCAGCACCACCGGCGTACCCTCCAGCAGGCCGCAGACGAGCTGCCCCGCGTGGCCGTGGGCCGTCGAGCGGGCGAAGTGCGGGATCTCCTCGTACGGGATCGCGACCGGTTCGGTGAACGAGGCGGACAGGCCGCCCAAGCCACTGCCCAGGATGATGGCCACCTGCGGCGTGCGATTCCACCGGTCACGAATGAAGGCGGTCGCCTCCGTGATCTTGTCGTATTGGTCGAGCATGCTTGCTTCCGGTAGGCCATCCGCGCCGAACCCGCGCGGACTTGAAATCCTAGCAGAAGGTGGAACACGTCCGCCGCCGCCGCCGCCCGGTGCCGCGCAGACCGCCCTGGAAAAACCTCGGTGTGCGACCGGTCGGACCTAGGGCCAAACGTCCGGCGTTCCCTTGGCCACCCACCGCGAGCGGACGAGGCCGGTCACCGGCCGCCACCGACGTCAGCCATCACCGAGCAGGGCCTGAAAGTCCGGGTGCTCGCGAAGCGACTCGAGATCCGGGTCGCTCTCCATGTGGGCGAGATCGTCATAGCCCAGCAGGATCGCCCGCGACAACGCGTCGATCGCCTCGTCGGCACGGCCGGCCCGGGCCAGCGAGCAGGCGAAGTTGTAGCGGGCCAGGAAATCGTCGGGCTGCAGCTCGACCAGCCGGCCATCGAGATCCACGGCCCGCTGCAGGTCGCCCTTCCTGGAGACGAGTTCGGCGAGAATCCGCAGCACGTCCACGGCATGGCCGCGGCGGGCCAATAGCCGCTCGAAAAAATCGATGTCGAAGTCGAGCTGGCCGAGCATGCCGAACCACGCCTCCGACACCCGTCTTCCTCCGACCGGTTTCGCGCGGGGCGATGATCCTGCCCCCTGATCCGGGTCGCCGGGGGCGAACTGCGGTGTGTCGGTGCCGGCCATTGAGCGTATCCGTGGGTGCCGCCGGACGGAGGGAGCCCGAGACCTACTTCGTTTTGCCGCCCTTGGGAAGGGCGGGGGGCTCGGGCTCCGACTCGTCCGGATGGTCCCAGTCGGGATCGTTTTCCTCCTCCTCGAAGTCGTCGTCGAAGTCGTCGTCGAAGTCGTCGAAGTCCGACTCGTCCTCCGTGGGTTCCGCCACCGGCAGGTCGTCGTCGACGAGATCCTCGTCGTCGTCGTCAGGATCGGTCGAGGCCAGTACGGGCCGTGGGGACGACCCACGCTTCGCCAGCGGCAGGGTGAACGGCACGTCGGCGGTCGCCATGGGCCACGCAGGAACGGTCGGCAACGGGAGCAACATCGGCTGGGCGGGGACCTCGGAGTTGACGGGCCGCCGTCCGATCAAACAGTCTACGGCCGGCGGCGTCAAGGCGGGCGGCCGCGGTGGGGACCTGTCAGGTATGGTAATCGGCATTAAGCCGGACATATTCCGCCGTCAGATCGCTCGAAAAAAATCGAATGGCCCCCGGTCCGCCGCCGACCGACAGCTGGATCAGGGTTTCCCTCGCCCCCTGGATCGAGGACGACACCGCGTCGGTGTCAAAGGCCACCGGCGATCCGCTCCGGAACAGGAGCGTGCCGTTGACCCGCAGTTCGACCACCGCGGGATCGAACGGCACGCCCGCGTAGCCGGCGGCCGACACGATCCGGCCCCAGTTCGGGTCGGCACCATGCACGGCCGTCTTGACGAGCGGGCTGTCGGCGATGGAGCGGGCGATCCGGCGGGCGCCGTCGCGGTCGCGACACCCGTTCACCTCGATCCGCATCACATGCGTCGCCCCTTCGCCGTCGTCGGCCAGCTCCCGGGCCAGCGACTCGCAGGCCGTGCGGATCGCCCGTCCGCAGGCCTCCAACCCCGCGCCGTGCAGCGTGCCCCCGCCGACCGCCCCGTTGGCCAAGAGCAGCACGGTGTCGTTGGTGCTCATGTGACCGTCGACGCTGACGCAGTTGAACGTCTCCTCGGCCGCCTCGGCCAGTAGACGCTGTGCGTCCGCCGGCTCGAGCGCGGCGTCGATCAACACCACCCCGAGCATCGTGGCCATGCGGGGCCCGATCATGGCCGCCCCCTTGGCCATCGCGAATAGTGTGTAGCGGCTGCCATCCGCCTCGAAAGCGGCACCCGCGAGTTTGGGACGCGTGTCGGTCGTCATCATGCCCCGCGCCGCGGTGACCGCCGCCGCGTCGTCGGCGGCCAACCGTTCTGCGGCCGCCGCGATGCCCGCCATGATCTTGGCTAGCGGCAGGAACTCTCCGATGATGCCCGTGGAGAGCACGAGCACCTCCTCGCCCGCCACCCCCAGCGCCCGCCCCGCCGCCGCGGCCATCGCGCGGGCGTCGTCGAGACCACGACCGCCCGTGCAGGCGTTGGCATTGCCGGAGTTGATGACGATGCCTCGAAACCCCCGGCCGGGCGTCA
>VGYP01000213.1 GCA_016872955.1 Planctomycetota bacterium | reverse complement strand
TCGGGACGGTCTCTGACCGTGGCAATCTCCGATCCGGGACGGGGCTTCGATGCGTTGTCGCGGCGGGCGGGCGGCTTCGGGCTCCGCGGCATGGCCGAGCGGATCCGCCTCGTCGGTGGTTCCTTCACGATGCACTCCACGCCCGACCGCGGCACCCGGATCCTGGCCGTGCTGCCCCTGCCTGCGGAGCAAGCGTTGCCGGACTCGCCGCCAGCCACCGACCCTTGTCCACGCGAGCCGTCGATGAAGACGACCACTGGCGCCTACGGGGCCGTCGGCCACCACGCCTGACGGCCGTGACCGAAGGGCACCGGGCCCTTTCAACTACCAGCCTCCAGCCCTTACGGCTCGGCGGCGGCCTCGGCGGGAGCGAGCGTCCAACTGTTGGCCGATGAAAAGACCGTCGTGCCCCCTTCGGCGAACAGTTTCACCCGGCCGGGCTTGTCGACCGTGACGTTCCGCTTCAGCCGCAGCAGCTTGTCGGCGAAGATCACCAGTTCGTCCCCGGTGACGATCAGATGCAGGTGCACGCCGTCGTCAATCGCCCGGGGCACGAACGGCACCGCCGTGCCCGCCACCATCAGGGTGTCGGCGGTGAAGGACACCTTGGCAGGCTGGCGGTGCCCAAACCGCACGCCGCAGCGCTTGGCCGACCCCGGCGTGAACGACGGCTTGACCTCCACCGGCTCGGCGCCGGCGGCGAGAAGATCCCGGGCGATGTCGGCCACGGTCACATCGGCCACTCCGGCCGGGGCCTTGCGGCGGGCCGCGACGTCGGCGAGCAACGGCAGCGACGGCGCCAGCGCGCATCGCTTGTTGTGGTAGTGCGAATCCGCCTTGCAACCGCCGCAGTAGTGGACCACGTCGCAGCCGTCCGGACCGACGATGCCCACCAACGTCGCCCGGCTGCCGGCGTTGAGCACGGTCGAACCCGGCACGCTGCCGGTGTCGTATTCCCTATCCTTGTGGTTATGGCCACCGACCATGTGCGGGACGCGGTGCTTCGAGACGACGTCGACGTACTTCTGACAGCCGAAGAAGAAGTGCACGAACATGAACGTGCGGGTGCCGGGAGGCTGGGCCGAAAGATCCTGCTCGAGCCAGTCCGCCGCCACCTCGGGCTCCCCCTCGTCGTACTCGCCGCTCGACATGTCCGCCCAGTCGACGCCCGCGAAGTGCACGCCCGCACAAGAAAACGACCAGCGGAGCGGGCCCAGATACTTGGTGAATCCCCAAGAGCCCCGCGCGCGGCGCCTTCCACGATTCGGCGGTCCGGCCGCAGATGTCGTGATTGCCCTGCGTGAAGATCATCGGCGGGCCCCGTCGTCGCCGGTGCTGGCAAAACCGACGCTGTCGGTGACCCGGACGCCCGTCAGCGGCTGCTCACCCGCATCCCTTCTTCCGCTCCAACTGGCGGCCACGTACACGTGGCCGGACACCTGCTCCACGGTCGTTTCCTCGGCCGCGACTACCCGCGCCATGGCCCAGCAGCGGGTGGCCAGGGCGGAGACTGGCCCCTGGGCCGCGGGACGGTGGGACATGATCGGCCCATTTTTGCCGGGGATAGCCACGTCGCAGGGCCGCCCGAAACCGGCCGCGCCGCCCGCCTTCGCGGGGCGTATTCTGTCGGCAGCGGCATGACCGACGCCGTCCGAGGCTCGGGCCGGCCCGTCATGCGGAGGTGTGAAACGACGATGCGACCCGTCTTCCTGGCGCTCGGCCTCGCGCTCGTCGCGGTGGCCCTCGCCGACGAGTTTCCGGAGGTACAGGACAGCGAGCCTCCGGAGCGGGGACGCCCGGTCGCGGCATCCTGGGCCGCCGCCGGGGTCACGGTGCCCGCGGGCTTCACCGTCGCGGTGCTGGCGAGCGAGCCCGAGGTCCGCAATCCGATCGCGATGGCCTGGGACGATTCGGGTCGGCTCTGGGTCGCCGAGAACTACACCTACGCCGAGGGTGACCGGCGGTTCGACCTGCGGCACCGCGACCGCGTCCTGGTCTTCACCGACACCGACAGCGACGGCACGCTCGACCGGCGGAGCGTATTCGCCGACGACCTGCAGATGCTGACGGGCGTCGAAGTGGGGCTCGGTGGCGTCTGGCTGACCTGCCCGCCGCAGCTGCTGTTCATCCCCGACCGGGATCGTGACGCCGTGCCCGATGGCCGACCGGAGGTGCGGCTCGACGGCTTCGAGGTGGCCGCCTCCAACCACCACAACTTCGCCAACGGCCCGCGCTTCGGCCCCGACGGCTGGCTCTACGGCCGCTGTGGCCACGCCTGTCCGGCACGAATCGGTCCGCCCGGTTGTCCCGACGATCGCCGTCTGCCGATGGAGGGCGGGATCTGGAGATATTGCCCTCGCTCCCGCCGGGCCGAAGTCCTCACGACCGGCACGACCAACCCCTGGGGCCACGATTGGAACGAGGTCGGTGAGGGATTCTTCGTCAACACCGTCAACGGCCACCTCTGGCACCTGATTCCCGGCGCCCACTTCGCCCAGACCAACGGGATCGACCCCAACGGGCGGACCTACGAACTGATCGACCAGCACGCCGATCACTACCACTTCGACGTCAGCGCCGGCTGGCAGCGATCGCGGGACGGGGCCGCCAACTCCCTCGGCGGCGGTCACGCCCACAGCGGCTGCATGATCTACGCGGGCATTAACTGGCCGGCGGACTATCGGGGGCGTCTGTTCACGCTCAACCTGCACGGGAGGCGGGTCAATCGGGAGCGGCTCGAACCCGTGGCGAGCGGCTACGTCGCCCGGCACGAGCCCGACCTGTTCGTTGTCACCGATCCCTGGTTCCGCGGCATCGACCTCGCCGCCGGGCCCGACGGCAGCGTGGCGATCCTGGACTGGAGCGATACGGGCGAGTGCCACGAGCGGGACGGCGTGCACCGCACGAGTGGACGCATCTACCGCCTCGCACACGCCCCGCCGCGTCGTCCTCCCGGCCTCGGGCCGGAGGTCGCGCTGCGGTCGCTTTCGGACGAGTCTCTGGCCCGCTTGCAGCGGCACGCCGATGGCTGGTGGGTGCGACAGTCGCGGCTGCTGCTCGCAGACCGCGCGGCGACGAGGCCGGTCGCGGTGGACGCCTTGGCCGTGCTGGCGGAACAGTTCCAAGACGCCGACACGCTGGCCGACAGCGACCCACGTGTTTCCGCCAGCGTGCATCGGGTGCGGGCCGTGCTCTCGCTGCATGCCGCGGGCGACGCGCGCCGCGAGCGACTCGCGACCTGGATGCGGCACGCCGACCCCCATGTGCGGACGTGGGCGATCCGGCTCATGACGGAAGGCTGGCCCCTGGACGCCGCCCTCGGCCCGGTTCCTAGCGACCCCACCACGACCGCCACGGTCGAACGCGAGGCCGCGGCGGCGATGCCGGCGTTGACGGAGGCAGCACGCGGCGACAACTCGGGGCTCGTGCGACTCGCGCTGGCATCGACCCTGCAACGGCTTCCGGTCCGACGGCGGTGCGAGCTGGCCGCGCCCCTCGTGGCTCGGGCCGCGGATGCCGACGACCACAACCTCCCGCTGCTGGTCTGGTACGGCCTGATGCCGGTGGCCGACGTCGACGACGCGGCGCTCGCCGATCTGGCGACGGTTTGCACGTGGCCCGCGACGCGGCGACTGATCGCCCGCCGCCTGACCGAATCGATCGACGATCGGCCGGCCGCGGTCGAGCAGGTGCTGGCCGCCGCCGCCGACAAGGCCCGCAACACCGGATCCGCGGCGGAACTGGCCGACACGCTGGCCGGCGTGACCGCCGGCTGCGCGGGCCGCCGGCAGGTGCCGCGTCCCAGGGTCTGGCAGGACGTCGAGGCCGCCATCGCCGGTCTGCCGGAGGGTCCTGATCGCGAGACCTGTGAGCCGCTGGCGGCGGAGTTGGCCGTCGTGTTCGGCGACGGTCGGGCCCTGGTGGCAATCCGCGACACCGCGCTCGATCGGCGGGCGCCGTTGGCCACCCGTCGGCAGGCGATCACGACGCTGGTCATCGCGCGGCCGCCCGACCTGCGGCCGACCTGTGAGCGGCTGCTCGGCGACCGTCACCTGAGGGTCCAGGCTGCCGCAGGGCTGGCGGTCTTCGACGACGACGAGTCCGCAGCCCGGCTCGTCGAAGCCGTCGTGCGGTGTCGCGACACCGATCGGGTGGCCATGCTGTCGATCATCGCCTCCCGGCCGCGGTTTGCCGCGGCGCTGCTGGCGGCGGTGGAAGCGGGCCGCCTGCCGGCCGCCGACCTGCCCGCCCACGTCGTCCGCCAGATGCACACGCTCGGCGACGGCCGGCTCTCGGAGCGGCTTGATTCGGCCTGGGGTTCGATTCGCGAAACCGCAGCCGACAAGCGGACCCGCACCGCAGAACTCTCCCGGCAACTCGGTGACCCCTCCGGTCCGGCGGGTGAACTCCGCGTCGGTCGCGTCGTCTATCGCCGCCTCTGCGGCACCTGCCACGCCCTCTACGGCGAGGGGGGAGGGCTCGGCCCCGACCTCACCGGTGCGGGTCGCCACGATCTCGCCTATCTACTGGAGAACGTGATCGACCCCAGTGCGGTCGTCAATCGCGACTGGCGGTTGACGATCGTCGTGCTGGAAGACGGCCGCGTGCTCGACGGAGTCGTGGTGGAACGCACCGATCGCACGATCACCCTGCAGGACGCCACGCAGCAGCGGACCATCGCGATCGATGAGATCGCCGAGATACGCACAACCAACCGCTCCCCGATGCCCGACGGCCTCCTCGACCAGCTCGACATCGACCAGATTCGCAATCTCATCGCCTATCTCCGGCATTCCGCGCAGGTGCCGCTGCCGGATTGATCCAACCGGGTCATGTTCGGACGACACCGCGACGGCCCGCGTCTGCGGCTCGCGAGCCCACCTGCCGGCGTCACGATGCAGAGCCCTCGCGGAAGTGGTCCGCCCCGACCACCGGCAGGCTCCGGTTCGGGTCGCACAAAGACCGGTTCGTGTTGGCCGACGGGAGCGATCCGGCCCTGAACACAAAGCTCCTAGTGACGCCCCGCCCCCACCCTGCCGCCTTGGCCAGCCAGCCTGAGACCGCCCGCCCTGAGCCAAGTGACTTTTCCTGTGAACGCCGGTTGAAAACTGCAGCGCGCGGCGGGGTAGCCCGGCCGGTCGAACAATGCAGCGCACAACTGTGCAGTGTTGTCGGTGAGGACAATCGC
>VGYP01000212.1 GCA_016872955.1 Planctomycetota bacterium | reverse complement strand
CACGGATCGCCAGCACGCCCTTCATCCGATAGAGATCGACCCCCTTCGTCGCCAGAAGGTCCCGCAGCCAGGCGTTGAGTTTCTCGCCGTCCACGTCACCGGCGACCTCGATCCCCACGCTCGTCACCTCCTCGTCGTGCTCGTGGTCAGGCTTGTAGGCATGCTTCGCGAGCGGCTCGAGCAGGCGGCCGTTGGCCGTAAGCCGCATGGAAAACTCGTCGGGATGATGCTCCGTGAACACCGCCACGCGGCCTCCGGCGGGTGCATTGATGGCGAACCGCAGTGGCTCCCGTTCGAGGGCAAGCTGCCAGTGGAAGTCGCCGGGTTCGACGGCGCCAGGTGCCTGCACCGGCCGCTCGTCGTCGGAAAAGACAAGCACCGCCCGTTCCGTCGCATCGGCCAAAGACGCCTGCGGCTCGTGGCCAGGCGCCACGGGCAGGATTGCCACCGCCATGGCCGGGTCGGGGCCTGCGTCGAGCTCGATCACGGCACCGCCCGCGGGCAGGTCGAACACCCCGCCCCACTCGAAGGGATACTCCGGCTCCATGAAAGCTGGATCGACCTCGAGCGCCCGGTCGAGGTTGAAGCCGCCGATGTCGAGCACGTGGGTGAGATCCAGGGCAGCGTCACGGGTGCGATGGATCTTCGCGGCCGCATTCATCCGCTTGATCTTGGCCTCGATGGTATCAAGCTGGGCCGGCTCCACGAGATCGACCTTGTTGAGCACAATCACATCCGCGAAAGCGATCTGCTGCGATGTCTCCTCGCTGTGCTCGAGCTGCTCGATCACATGCCGGGCGTCCACCAGCGTGACGATGCCGTCGAGTCGCAGCGTTTCCTGAATCTGGTCATCCACGAAGAACGTCTGTGCGACGGGAGCGGGGTCGGCAAGGCCGGTCGTCTCGATGAGGATGGCGTCGAACCGATCCCGCCGCTTCATGAGCGTGCCCAGAATACGGATCAGGTCGCCACGGACGGTGCAGCAGATGCACCCGTTGTTCATCTCGAAGATCTCTTCCTGCGCGCCGATGACCAATTCGTGGTCCACGCCCACTTCGCCGAACTCGTTCTCGATCACGGCGATCCGCCGGCCGTGCTGCTCGGTGAGAATGCGGTTCAGAAGCGTGGTCTTGCCGGCCCCGAGAAATCCGGTGAGCACGGTCACTGGGACCAGCGCGGTCGCGGCGGAGGTATTCGTCGCCGAGGGTTCAGCATTGCTCATGATGGTCCTCAAAAGAAAGGTGACAGGGTGAAGACGGGGAGACGGCGGATCCCGTCGGCGGCTTTTGCGGCACGCCACAGCAGCCGTCGCGGTGGCCATGCAGCTCCGAGGCGGCGATCGGCGGCCGGCCCAGCACCGCGGCGACTTCGGCAGCCGTCAGTTCGGCCGCGGAGCAAGGGATCTTCCAGGTTTTCGAACCTGTCGCGTCAAGGAAAGCGATGACGGTCTCGATCGGCGGGCAGCCGGGATCATGGCATGCAAGCTCCGTGACGAGGACGGTGATCGGCTCATCAACGCCGAGTTTCTCCTCGACCCAGCGTCTCACCTGCCCGGTGGCGGCCACACCGGTCCGCTGCTGACGTCCTGCATTGAGCATCAGGCGACCTCCGTGAACCGCTTAAAGCGGCACGCATCCATCACCGCAGGGAGCGGCAGGAGTGCCTCTGCGGCCTGGCATGCGCGGGCCCAGACGATAATTGCCTCGAAGACAGCGTCGTCGTCAATGCCGCCGAACCATTCGGTGCCGGCCGCCGTCATCACGAGGATCACGTTGGCCATGTCGCATGGGCCAAGGCAGCCGGAGATCGTCAGTTGCACGGTGCGGTTGAGCTTCTCCTTCTTCCACACCGCCTTGAGCCGCTCGACCGGCACTGCCGGGAACCCTCGGTCGGTGCGGCCACAGCAACAGCCGACGCAGCAGGCGATCTGGGCAATGGCCGCGCGTTTCGAGGCGGGCAAGCCCGAGCAGGGCCGCTCGACCGCCTGCTGGCGCGCACTCGCCATGGCTGTCCTCCTCTGGCGACTTGGTCAGGCGGCAACAATTTCGCGGCGCTGGCCCAGCCATGCCCTGGCGTCACGGACCAAGGCCCGGATGCCATACACGACCAGCCCGATAACGACGACCGAGAACGCGGCGAGCACGGCGTGCTCGGGCATCGTCGTCGGCTCGATGACGATCAGGTCGAAGAGGTTGAGTTCCACATGGTGGGCGAACAGGGGCATGACGAGGCTCTCCAGAGTGAGTGGGTCAAATACGGGCCCTCGATGATACCGCGACAGGCCTGCATGTGCAAGTCAGTTGCAACAAAAAATGAAACCCGCGATCATGCGTCATGCGGAAGTGCCCCATTGCGACACCGCCCGACCTCTCCCATGCCGAACATCCGCCTCCACCATCTCGAGCGGCTTTTCCGGAATCCTGCCTGCCCGCTCTGCTGCGCGGCGGCCATCGCGGGCATCGCCTTCCTCTTCGTGTCGGCCCGGGCCTTGCCGCTTCTCGGCGGGACTCTCGCCACGCTTGCGATCGGGGGCGTCGGCCCCTGGATTGCCGTGCGCGGCGCGACGGCGGTGATCGCATGGGATCGCCGCCGCTGTCGGGTCGCCGACACACTCACCGCCACGATCACTTGGCGGTCGATCCTGCCGTGGTGGCGGCCGCATGTCTCCCTGTCGTGGCGCGATGAGGAGCCCGGGCCAAAAAGCCCGGGTAGCCCGGCGGCCATGGCCGCCGCCGCGACGATCGGCTCCACCCGCTCGATGGCCGCCATGCCGAGACGGCGTGGAAGGTTTCCCCGAGTCGCGCCGGCCATCGAGAGCAATCAGCCGTTCGGCATCGTCACTGCCTCTCGGACGCTCGCCATGCCTGCGGCCGTGATTGTCTGGCCAGCTCGGCGCGAGATGCGAGCCCCTGCCGGCCTCGTCGCAGCTGCCGGAGTCGGCCAGGAGATGAGCGAGCGGATCACCGGCCACGTTGGCGATTCGATCGGCGCCCGTGAGTATCGGGATGGAGACTCCATGCGGTCGATCCACTGGGCCCACACGGCGCGACGTGATACGCTCGTCGTGCGGGAACGGCCCGGCGCCGCGGCGGCCGTCGTGCGACTCGTCGTGGACCATCGTGTCGAACGCATCCGTCGCGAAGCTGGCACACACGATCGCACGCTCGATGTGATCGTGACCGCTGCGTTTGCGATCATCGAATCGTGGCTGCCGCGGGGCGTGGCGTTCGAGATCATCTGGCCAGGCCGTCCCGCAGTGACTCCGCGGACAGCCTCCGAAATCACGGCTTTGCTCGATGAACTGGCCTGCCTCGAGCCAATCTCCATTACGGATGTGCCGCTTCCCATTTCTACCCTGCATCTCCCGCGGCCGGTCGATCTCGAGATTTTCCTCACGACGCCCTCGGGCCAGGAAAGCCTGTTTGCGGCCGTCGGCGCGCCGCTGCGCGTCCGGCACGAACGGCTGCGGATCGTGGTGGGCGGCGAGCCAGCGTTGACCGGCACACCGCCCGACCGCGGCCGCGGAGAAAGGGTCGTGCACGTGCCCCTCGAGCCCGATGCGATCGCTGCCGTCGATACAGCCTTCGCGGGCTTGAACGATGACCCCGACACGAGCCCCCGCAATCGGGCATCCGGCCAACGCAGGAGCTACGCACCGACATGACGCCCCTCGACTGGGTCACCGTTGCCGCCGCCTTCACGGCCGAACAGCTCGTGGACGTGCCGGCCGATGCCGCAGCCGGGTGGGCCGTGCTCGGCGGGGCAGGATGGACAGTGTGGGCTTTCGCGTTGCGACAGACGCGAGGGTGGCTCGTGTGGCCGCAAACCGCACTGCCTTCGACAGGAACGTATACCGGACGACGGCGTGTGATCGTAGTCGGCATATGTTTCGTGGCCATGGCCGTGCCGCCAGCGGTCACCGCCGTCCTGGCCTGGCAGAGCCTACCGACCGCCTGCGGCGGGGAGGGAGCGAGCCCGGAGGCACTGCTCTTGGCCGGCTTCCGGGGCATACTCTGCGGTCTGCTTGCAGTCGGCATCACGGCGAGCGAGACGCGGCTCGCCATGGCGACGATGCTCTTCATGGTCGTACTGGCCACGATCGTGAACGATCATCCGGCGACCGGCACGATCAACGCAGGCTATGCGGCCATCGCGGCCTCGGGGCTCGCCGCGCGGACTGCCAGGGCCGCCGGCCGCGGCGGCCGCGGTTCGCTGCCGAGCCCGGCGGGCCTCGTCTCGTGCCTGGCCGTGGCGGCGGTGGTGGGATGGCTCGGGGGCAGTCGCGATGCCTGCGGCCGTGCGCTCGTCGGCTGGATGCCACTCTCGGGCGGCGCTTTATACGCCTTTCCGTGGGCCCGCGACGGCGTTGGGGATGGCGAGAGTCTCGTCGCTGCGGAAAAAAAACCGCAGGCCACCGGGCCGGTGAACTCGGGCGTCTTTGTCACCAGCCACAAGCCTACGCTCTACGATCTGTTCAACGATCTCTACGGCGAGCCGCCGAAGCCGAAGAATGAGGATCGCCAGCGAGCGTTTGGTCTCGGGCCCCAGGAGCTTCCGCCCACCGACCAGCACCTGGCCGACAGCGAGCACGCCGGCCGGGAGTTTTCCACGGTGCGGAAAGCCCGTCCGCGGTCGCGTCGGCCCACGACGGATCTTGCCGCCCGGGCGCTCGTGACGCTCACGGGCCCGGCCCCGGCCCACCTTCGGCTTGCCGTCTATGACGCATTCGATGGCCGGTCGTGGCGCGAGACTTTGCCGGCAGCCGCAATGCCGCGGGACTGCCGGCTCGAGCATGCCGGGGGCGATTGGATGCGGTGGCAGGGGGTGCCGGTGCCATCCTCAGACACCGCCGACACCCATGCGATCACGATTGGCAGCGTGCGCAGCAGCGTGCTGCCGCTGCCCGCGCGGGCCGATGCCATGCGGATCGACAAGATCGATCGACCCGACTTCTTCCGCACCCCCGCCGACGATGTCGTGACGCTCGACGGCATCGAGGTGACGGCCGGCACGACGGTCCATGCCCAAAGCCTTCCGGGCGGCGTCGCTGCGGTGGGCGCGATCGCAGTCACCGCGCCGCCGGCGGTCGATGAGACCGCACGGAATGAGGTGCCCACGTGGGCGGGTGATGTGCTCGACGCCTGGGGGATCGATCGCGATCCAGCAGCCGCGGGCTGGCCGCAGGTGGTGCGGATCGTGGCCGAGATCCAACGGCGGATCGTC
>VGYP01000211.1 GCA_016872955.1 Planctomycetota bacterium | reverse complement strand
ACCGCCCGCTTGGCGAGGCCGGCGAGCATCCTCGCGAAGACGAGTTCGTGCAGCGGCCAGATTGCGTACCAGTAGGCGAGGCCGCCGAGGCCGCGGGGATCGAAGACGGCCGTCTGGTGGATCGTACACTCGCCATCCCCTGGCACCACTTCGAACTCCAGCCAGCCCCGCCCGGGCAGTTTCATCTCGGCGGCCAGCCGTAGCCGACGAGGGGGATCACAGACCTCGACCCTCCAGCAGTCGAGGACGTCGCCGGCACGAAGTCGCTCCGGGTCGCGACGGCCCCGCGACATGCCCGGCCCGCCGATCGCCCGGTCGAGCCAGCCGCGGAGCGTCCAGAGCCAGTCGGCGGCATACCAGCCATTGCCGCCACCGATCTGTTCGATCGCCGCGAACGCCCGCTCGGGTGGTACGGCCACGACGACATGGCGGTGGTCGACCAGCCGAGTACCCTGATGGGAGCCTCCGTAGCGGCGTGGCAGATCCTCGAGATCCGCGACGTCGGCCCACCGCTTCACGGCGAAAGCGCCATCCTCCTGGGCACAGGCATCGCGGACTGCGGAGGCCAGGCCGCGGGGCGTGATGGCAAACTCACGGCGGGCGGCGTCGCTTGTCACCACCGTCGGATTCTTGAGGCCGTCGATCAGTTTTCGGCCCACTTTCGAGTAGCGGGGGGTCACCAGTTTGAGCCAGAGGCTGGACAGCCGCGGCGTGAGCACCGGCACGGGGATCAGGAGTCGGCGGAGCCCGCGCTGGCGAGCATACGCTTGCATGATAGAGCCATAGGAGACCTTGTCCGGCCCGCCGATCTCGAAGATTGTCGGAGGGCCAGGGGGCAGGTCGGCGCCGGCGGCCAGATAGGCGACCACGTCGGCGATCGCGATCGGTTGCGTGGGCGTGGCGAGCCATGCCGGGCAGATCATGACCGGCAGCCGTTCGACGAGCGTCCGGACCAGATCGAAGGAGAAACTGCCCGCGCCCACGATGATCGAGGCCCGAAACTCGACCACATCGAGTCCGCTAGCACGGAGGATCGCGCCTACCTCGTGCCGACTGCGCAGGTGGGCGGAGAGACGATCGTCATCCGCACCGAGGCCGCCCAGGTAGACAATCCGCTTGACGCCGGCCGCCTGCGCGGCGGCGGCGAATCGTTCCGCGGCCAGCCGGTCGGCCCGCTCGAAGTCCACCCCGCTCTCCATCGAATGGACGAGCCAGTAGGCGGTGTCGATGTCGGCACAGGCGCAGGCCAGATCGGACGGGTCGGCGGCGTCGCCTGCCATCACCTCCGTCTGCGGCCCCACCCGGTCCGTCAGTTTCGCCGGGCGGCGGGCGAGGCAACGGACGACGTGTCCGCGACGCTCGAGCTCCGGCAGGAGCACGCCGCCGACATACCCCGTCGCGCCGGTGAGCAGGATCCTCATGCCGTCAGGCCAGCGGGCGTGCGTCAGGGCGGATCGACCTCGAAGACGCGGTCCATGAGCTTCGGATCGCCTTCCCGCAATCCGTACATGAACCAGCGGACCCGCTGCTCGCTGAAGCCGTGGGTGAAGGCGTCGTCCACGAAGTAGCCCTGAATCTGCTCCTGGATCCTGTCGTCGCCGTTCGCGGCAGCGGCGTTGATCGCTTCGCGGACGTCCTCCTGGTCGAGGACGCCGGCGTCACGGGCCAGATAGTGGGCCCAGACGCCGGCCAGGAAGTCGGCCTGCGGCTCGAGGCGGACCGAGGCCTCGGCCTGCCCCTCGAACAGCTTCAGCGCGGGCACCAGGTTCGGTGAGAAGATCGCCGCCACCATGATGAGCAGCGTGATCAGCCCGCCAGCGACCGCCACCTCGCGGCCCACCCTCCGCCGATCCTCCACGTTCTGGCTCTGCCGTCGGCCCTCCCACCGCATGAACGTGCGACTCTCCTGAAGACGCGAAGAGAAATCGGCGGTTGGATCAGCGCGGTCCCGACCGGTGAGTGTACGGCATCGCCGCCCCCGGTCAGTCCTCGGGCAGCGGCCGGCCCTTGGTTTCCGGGGCGCAGGCCAGGGCCACGATGCCCACCAGGAAGATGGCCGACATGGACATGCCCGCGTACCGCCAGTTGAGTGGGGCCGGGTAGTCGGCGCCGGTGAACACCCGGCTCGTCAAAAGCCCGAAGATCACCGGCCCGAAAGCAGCCACGTAGCGGCCGACGTTGTAGCAGAAGCTCGTGCCCGTGCTCCGCAGGTGCGTGGGAAAGATCTCGGGAAAGTAGATCGCGTATCCGGCGAACAGGGAGAACTGGCAGAAGCCCATCAGCATGATCATCCAGAAGTCCGCCGGCCCGTCGAGTTGCCAGAAGACGAGGACGGTCGATCCCAGGGCGGCCAGGAAGGCGGCCAGGAAGGCGGGCCGACGACCGGTCGCCTGGGCGAGCCAGCCGAACGAGTACATCCCCAGGAAGGCCCCGATCTGTTGGCAGAGCATGGTGAGGCTCTGCCAGCGGGTCTGGCGGCCGCTGATCGTCGACTCCACACCCGCGGCGACCGCCTGCTCCTCGGCCTCGAGGCTGGTCCGCGCCTCGCGCGGAGCCGACTGGCGTTCCCAGGCCTCGAGTCGATCGAGCAGCGCGAGACGGGCAGGGTCTCCGACGGCCGCGGCCCGGGCCTCGGCGTAGACCGTGGTGGCGATGCCCCGGCGGAAGACGACCCGCGTGAGGTCACCGCTGAAGAATCCGATTCCCCACAGGCCGATTACGCCGGGAATCGCCAAGAAGAGGCCGACGAAGGCATGCCGTCGCCAGCGCGGGTCGGCGAACAGCGCGCGGTAGCTGCCGGTCTGCCGCCTGATTCGCTGGTCGCGGGTCGTGGCCTGCCAGCGGTCGGGTTCCTTGAGCCGGCTGCGGATCACCAGCGCGAGGATGGCCGGCAGCGCGCCGATCACGAACATCACCCGCCAGGCCGTGATCCCCCGCTCTTCCAGCGGTGCCAAGCCCCAGCCGATCAGGGCGGCCGACATGTTACCGATCGCCGACAGCGCCTGCAGGAGGCTGAGAGCGCGGGGGCGGGCCGAATCGGGCATCACTTCCGCCACCAGCGCCACCCCCACGGCGAACTCGCCCCCCACGCCGAGGCCCGTGAGAAAGCGGTAGGCGGAGAAGTCGTAGACGTTCGTGGCCAGCGCGCTGAGGCCCGTGCACGCCGAATACATAAGGATCGTGATCACCATCGTCTTGGCCCGGCCGATCCGGTCACCGAGGGCCCCGAAGATGAGGCCGCCGGTCGCCCAGCCGAGGATGAAGATGCAGGTCGCGTAGCCGCCCCACTCCGCGATCCGGGGGTCTCCGGCCGGCACCGCGAGCAGATCCTGCATCGCCTTCGGCCGGGCGAGCGTGAAGAGTTGCTGGTCGAGGCAGTCGAACAGCCAGCCTAGGGCCGCCACGACCAGGACGAAACAGTGATACCGCGTCATCTCGCGATACCACGGCCCATCTCCGCAGCCGCTCGTCCCGGACATCGTCGTCGCCAGGTCCGTCATCCGGATGTCCCTCGTCGCTAGGGTCGTCTAGCCGAGTACCGCCTCGATCCGCCGCATGTAGCCGATGCTGTCGCGGGCCAGGCGCTCCGCACCGGGAGCGTAATCAAACACCTCGACGCTCACCCAGCCCGCGTAACTGATTTCGTCGAGGGCCTGGAAGATCGGCAGAAAGTCGACCGCCCCGAAGCCGGGGCCCTGCAGATTCTCGTCGTTGGCGTGGACGTGCTCGAGCCAGGGGGCGGAAGCCCGGATGATCTCGGGGGCGGGGATCGCCTCAGTGGCCATCGCCTTCACGTCGAGGTGGAGCCGGACGTGGGGCGAGCCGATCGACGCCACGAGCCGGCAGGCCTCAATGGCGGTGGTCAGCACGTCCGTCTCCGTCGGCGAGAGCGGCTCCAGGGCCACGACCGTGTCGGTGGTCTCGAGCACCGGCACGAGCCGCGTGAAGACCTCACGAAGATGGGCCAGGGCCTGCTCGGGGGTCACGCCCGGCAGCAGGCTCCGTTGCCGCGGCGATCCAAAGACGAGCACGCGGCCGCCGAGGTCGTGGCAGAGTCGCGCCAGGTCGCCGAGGTAGGCGACGGTCTGGTCGCGGACGACGGGGTCCGGATGGGCCACGTGGAAGCCCTCGGTCTTCGCCAGCAGCCAGTGCAGGCCGACGCAATCAAGACCCGCGCGGGCGATCGTGCGGCGGATCTCGCCGCGCTCGGCGGCCGAGAGGCAGGTGGCCCGGGCCGCGAGGGTGAACGGGGCGATCTCGATGCCGCCGTAGCCGCAGGCGGCGGCCGTGTCGCACGCCCTGGCCAACGGCCAGTCGCCGAAGGTCTCGTTGCAGATGGCGTAACGAAACGGCGCGTTCATGACCGCTCGATTGGACGGGGGTCGGCGACCCGGGCCACGCGGCCCGTGCGGGCACTCTGGTAGCAGGCCGCCACGATCGCGACCGCCTTGCGGCCCTCGGTCCCGTCGAGGGGAACGCGGTGGCCTGCGCGGACCGCCGCCAGGAACTCCATGAAGTTGCGGGTATGGCAGGAGTGATCGATGGCCAGCGGATCGGCGGCGCCGCCCGAGGTGCGGCTTGCACCACTCAGCCTCGCGCGGGTGGCAGCATCGTCGGCCGCTGCGGCGCGGAACTGCCAGGTGACCAGTTGCTCCTCGACGACCTCTGCCGTACCGTCACGACCACCGACGAGCAGGCGGCGGAGGCTGCCGGGAAACAGGCTCGTGGTGGCGAGCACCTGGCCCACGCCGCCGTTCTTGAACCGAAGCACCGCCACGCACGTGTCCTCGACCTCGATGCGGGAGGCATCGTGGCCCCGGACGGCGGTCAGTGCGAAGACGCTCTCGACCGGATTTTCACCCGAGGCGAGGTCGGTCATGGTCGCGCCGGCGATCCACTGCAGGGCATCCACTCCGTGGATCGACTGGTTCATGAGCGCGCCGCCGCCGTCGAGGGCCCTGGTGCCCTGCCAGCGACCGGGGGCGTAGTAGGCGTCGTCCCGCCACCAGGGCACCTGGCTCGTCGCGACGGCGAGGGGACCGAATCGTCCGGCTGCTGCGGCGTCGTGGATGGTTCGCACCAGGGGGTTGAAACGCTGCGGGAAGATCGCACCCAGCGGCACGCCCCGCCGCGCGGCTGCGGCGATCATGCGGTCGATCCGCGCGAGCGTGATCTCGAGAGGCTTCTCGCAGATCACCGGCACGCCGCGGCGGATCGCGGTCAGGGCCGCTTCCAGGTGGGCGCCCGACGGCGTC
>VGYP01000210.1 GCA_016872955.1 Planctomycetota bacterium | reverse complement strand
GGGGTTCAAGCATCTCGGGGATGATCGGTCGGACGTCAGTGTCAGTTTCATGACGGCGGGAACGTTTACGTCGAAGGATGACCCGTCGCTCGAATCGCTTGGTAGCGTCGGCCTGGCAGCGCTCATACTGATTCACCGCGGGGAGGCCTTGGCCGGCGACGACCCGTTCGCGGCGCTCGTGGGAAAGACGATCGCGATCGGGCCGGAGGGGTCGGTTGCCAACCGGCTGTTCCGCATCGTGGAAGGACTCAACCGCAAGGAAGGCCAGCCCCACGGCCAGTGGGTGCAACTGCCCAACGCCGAGGCGGCCACAAAACTGCTCGCCGGGGAGATCGACGCGATGTTTCTGGTCGATGCGTTCGAATCCGAGACCGTGCAACGGCTCCTGGCGGACCCCGCCCTGCGGCTCCACGACTTCACCCTTGCCGACGCCTACGCGAAGAAACTGCCCTTCCTCCAGACCGTCGTCGTTCCCAAGGGCTCGATCGATCTCGATCGGATTCGGCCCGATCGCGACGTCACCCTGCTCGCCTCGACCATCGATCTGCTCGTCGAGAAGGGCACCCACCCTGCCGTGCAGTGGGCGCTTTTGATCGCCGCTCAGGAAGCAGCCTTCGACGAGAAATCGTTCTTCACCGAGAGCCGCGGCTTTCCCCGGCATGCCGACGGCTCGTTTCCCTCGAGTTCCGTAGCCCGGCGGTTTTACAGCAGCGGTGTGCCGGGTTATTTCGACTCGCTGCCGCTCTGGCTGGCCACGCTGCTCAATCAAATCTGGGTCTATCTCGTAGCGTTCTTTCTGGTCGTCAATCCGCTCCTCGAGCGGCTGAACGGGCTCCGGTCGTTCAATTCCGGGACACACCTCGACTATTTCTACAACTCGCTCAGGGATTTTGATCTACGGGTGAAGACGTCAAAGGACCCTGACGAGTTGCGCGACATCATCGCGCGGGCGGACAAGATCGCGGCCCTTGTCGATGCCACGTGGTTCGACGACAAGGACACCCGCAGCGCCTTCGCCCTCGAATCGAGCATCGAGAAAGTGCGCCGGCGGGCCGAGGAGCGGCTCGCGACGCTGACCGGCAAGCCCGCGTAGTTGCCGACGGTCAGTTCAGCGGCAGCGTGAGCACCGGCCCGGCGGCGCCGGATTGCGACTGAATGTCGATCGCAAGCTTGACGAGGTTGAGCGTCGCTCGCGACTGCACGTCATCTTCGGCGATGTAGAACCAGTGACCGCGGTAGGGCACCGCCACTTCACTCCGCAACGGCCGATGCTTCTGCACGCAGACCCGGAACAGCCCCCGGGTGATCTGCCGGGCGTCGAAGGGCCGGCCGTCGGGCCCCTTGAACGTGCACGCGGTGCCGTGGCGGAGATGCTTTTCCGGCACGTCCACCCCCTTCGACAGGAAGGCGAGCACCTGGTAGCCGCTGCGCACGTTGAGTGCCAGTGTGTCGCTGGGCTCTTGCGGCGTCGTATTCGTCGCTTCGGTCAGGTAATCGAGTTCGTTGTTCTCCTGACCCCTGACCGTGTAGACGGTCCGCCCTGGCTCCAGCCGAAAGATCCGCACAAGCTCTTGGAAATCCGCCGCTTCCAGCTGCTCGGGCTGGACCGTGAGGGCGAGCAACCGTGACTCCTTCAAGAGTGTCACCTCGTCACCCGCCACCTCGTAGAAGTATCCCTTCTTGGCGGCGGTGACCATGCCGACCCCGGGCACCTTGACCCCTCCGGGCAGGTCCTTCGCGGCCACCGCGCCGTGCGCCTCCACGTCGCGCTTGGCGACCCGCGACCGCAGGGCACCGCGATCCTGCAAGCCTTCGATCAGTTCGATCGCGTAGCGATAGTCGTCGTTGGGCTCGATGATCCGGCTGCCGGCCGACGTCGCGGTGGGCGAGTTGCGGACGCCGTTGATGCTGTCCACGAAGGCTCGCAGAAACGTGGTGGTATCCTGCCCCGGTGCGATGTCGAGAAGGATTTCCGCCTTGAAGGTCTTCATCAGCGACTTTGCCAGGTTGTCGCCGCTGCGGGGCTGGTAGGCGAGCGTCGGCTCGTCTTTGAGCGCAAAGACTCCACCGAACAAATCGTCTGCAGGCGGCTGGCCTCCAAGCCCCTTGGTGCTCGCCTCTGTCAGGGTGGTGATCGTCGGAAGATCCAGAAAGGAGGGAGACTCCCCATACCGCATCCGGACGATGTTGAGCAGCATTTCCTTGGAGGCGGTGTCGCTGTAGCTCTCGTTGTAGTGGATGCGCGTGCCCCGAATCGCCCAGGACCCCATGCAGCCCGCCGCCGCGGCGCAGCACGCGATCATGGCCGTGACGAGCACGGCCGGGTGCGGACGAGCGAACGGGTTGCCATGGGAGGCGTTCATGCGTTGCTTCAGTTGACCGGCAGCGTGAGCACCGCTGTCTCACCGGCCTCGGACCGGATGTCGATGACGAGCTTGACGTAGTTGAGCGTCGCCCGCGACTGCACGTCGTCCTGCGCGATGTAGAACCAGTGGCCCCGGTAGTACACCGCCGTGTCGCTCCACAGCGGTCGGTGCTTCTGGACGCAGACGCGAAACAGGCCGTTGGTGAGTTGGTGGCCGTCGAAGGGCCGGCCGTCGAGCGACTTGTACATCGGCGCCACGCAGCGGCTGACGTGCGATTCAGGCACGTCCACGCCCTTCGAAAGGAAGGCCAGGACCTGGTAACCGGAACGCACGTTGATCGACAGGATGTCTCGCGGCGTTGCGGATGCAGCGTTCGGACCGGAAGCCGACTCTCCGACCATCGGCCCCGGCGTGGGCAGAATCTCGATGCCGTCTGCGTTCACAACTGCGGGCGGCGTCTCGACGGAGTCGAGCACCATCGGCTGCTCGTCCGAGGAAGGCTCCGCATTGAGATCGACCTCATCGTCCTCCTGCGACTTCACGCGGTACGCCCTCCGGCCAGGCTCCAGCCGAAAGATCTCCGCCAGCTCCTGGACATCCGCCGCGTCAACGGACTCGGGATTGATCGCCATGGCGAGGAATCGTGATCGTTCGAGCAGCACGGCCTGGTCGCCCGCCATCTGGAAGACGTAGTCGTTTTCCGCGGCGGCGAGCAGGTCGGTGGCGATGAGATGTTTGGCGGGAAGCGGCGAGCCGTGCGGATTCTCTTCGAGTTCCGCCACCCGCATCTTCACCGCGCCGCGATTCTGCAGGCCAACGAACAGGTCGACGCCATGGCGATACTCGTCGTTGCCCTCGAGGACGCGGCTGGCCGGCGAGGTGGCCAGGGGAGAGTTGCGGACACCGTTGATGCTGTCCACGAACGCCATCAGAAAGATACGGGTGTCGTTGCCGGGCGCTATGTCGAGGATCGCCTCGGCCTTCAGGGCCTTGATCAGCGAAGCGGCCATATCGTCACCGGTCCGAGGCGAGTAGGTGATGGTCGGCCTGTCGCGAAGGTTGAACGTCCCTTCCACCAAGCCCTGGGTGGCCGCGTCCTGCGCGCCAGCACCGATCATGCTGGCTTCCGTCTGGCTGACGACGCTCGGCATGTCGAGGAAGGTGGGCGTCTCGCCATACCGCATCCTGACGATGTTCAGGAGCATCTCTTGCGACGCTGTGTGGCTGACGCTTTTGTTGTAGCCAATGCGCGTGCCCCGCATCGCCCAGGAGCCCATGCAGCCAGCCGCGGCGATGCAGACGGCGGCCACGGCGAGGAGTCCGCCGAGGTGCGGCCGGCGGTGCGTGGTCGTGGCTGACACTCGGGTCATGAAAGGCGGACGCGGTTCGCGGGTTAGAATCATGGAAAAGAACGGCGGGTCGTTACCTGACTGCATCAACCGTGGCAAGCCACGTACTTCAGCACGTGACGGACTTGCCCCAGTTTTCCAGCGGAGGCGGCCCGGGTCCTTGCCCAGCCTGCCTCGCCTCACCGGCCGATGGTGAAAGCCCGTCGAACCCGCTAGGCTTCCGATCTTTCATCTCCCCAGGCGAACGTCGTCCGGATGAATCCCTCCACGCTCGAGACCGTCGTCGTCGGGGTATTGCTCTTTGCATCGACCAACATCGACGATGTCTTCCTCCTGATGGCGTTCTTCGCCGACCCACGGCTCGATCGCCGAGCGGTGGTCGCCGGGCAGTTTCTCGGCATTGGCGGCATCGTGGCCGCGAGCGTCGCGGCAGCGGCCTTCGCCGTGGCGGTGCCGCCAGAGTGGGTCGCCCTGCTCGGGCTTGCGCCGCTGTCGCTCGGGCTGCACCGGCTCTGGTCGGCATGGCGGTCACCGCCTGCTCCGACCGACGACTCCGAACGAGTTCCGACGGCAGCCGGATCGCTCGTGGCGCAGGCCTGCTCGGTCGCGGGCGTGACGGCCGCGAACGGCGGCGACAATCTCGGTGTCTACGTGCCCGTCTTCGCCGAACAGTTTCAGGTTGTCCCGACGTTCACGGCCATTTTCGCCATCATGACCGGGCTGTGGTGCGTGGCGGGCAACCTGCTCGTCAACCATCGCCTGGTCGCGGCCACGATGCGGCGGCTGGCGGGGAGGCTCCTGCCCTGGGTGCTGATCGTGCTCGGTCTGTGTATTCTCGCGGGAGCTCGGGGACTCGTGATGCCGGTGAAACCGTGACGCTCCACACCGCGGTGATCGACGCCGGGAGCAGCGGCACGCGGCTCTTCCTCTACCGCGTCGAGCCAGGCCCCTTCGCCCACGTCGAGAAGCTCCTCGAGCAGGAGTTTCCGACGATGGCCTCGGGAGCCAAGGAAGATGGCATCAACAACTTCGTCCGTCCGGACGACCCCGCGATTCAAGCGACTGTCGTACCGGAGATCATCGACCCTTTGCTCGAACATGCCCGCGGCTTTCTCCGCGGGCTGGGCATCGAGCCGGCCCACGTGGAGGTGAACCTGCTCGCCACCGCCGGCATGCGGTATGCCGAGGGGCTCCACGGCCGGCCGGCGATCGATCGCCTCTACGACACGATCCGCGCAGGCATCCGTGCCCATGGCTTTCCGGTCGGCGAGGTGCGGACCACGTGCGGCAGCGAAGAGGAGGGCGTCTGGACCTGGATCAACCTCAACGACATGCTCTTGGATGTTGACGGCGGTCGAAAACGGCGGCGCGGGGACCGTGTCGCGGCGGTCCAAAATGGCGGCGCACAACCGTGCAGTTCTTTGGGAGGGGAGGATCGGGGCGACAGCCCCGATCACATCCCCTTTCAGAGAGAGGCACAGGAGTGCACAGCGACATGGAGATCTGGAGCGAGATACGACGTGAGGTGCTGACCGGCGCCTTGAGCAAGCGGGCTGCGATCGCGAAGTACGGGATCGGCTGGCACA
>VGYP01000209.1 GCA_016872955.1 Planctomycetota bacterium | reverse complement strand
GGCATCCTGTTCCGCGACATCACGCCGCTGCTGGCCGACCCCAACGGCTTCGCCGAGGCGATGGCACGTCTCGCCGATCCCTGGCGGGATGATCGCCTCGACGCCGTCGCGGCGGTCGAGGCCCGCGGCTTCCTGTTCGCGGGGCCGCTGGCGATCGACCTCGGGGTGGGCGTGATCCCCGTCCGCAAGCCTGGCAAGCTACCCGCCGCCACGATCGCCCACGACTACGAACTGGAATATGGCCGCGACCGGCTGGAGATGCACGCCGGCGTGCTGCCGGCGGGAGCACGGGTGCTGGTCGTCGACGACGTGCTGGCAACGGGCGGGACGGCGGCCGCCTGCATGCGACTGGTGGAGGCGGGGGGCGGCGAGGTGGCCGGCGCCGCGTTCCTGGTCGAGATTGGGCCGCTCGGCGGCCGGGCGCGGCTCGCGGCCCACCGCGTCGAGTCGGTCCTGCGATACTGAGGCCATGCCCGCGCCCCGCCCCCGCGTCGTCGTCGCCATGAGCGGGGGGGTGGATTCGAGCGTGGCGGCGGCCGTGCTGGTCGAGGCAGGGTACGACTGCGTCGGTGTGTTCATGCGGCAGGCGCCGCCCGCCCTCCCGCTCGGTGAGCTGCCGGTGCTCGCGTCGCCGGCCGGCCATCAGGGCTGCTGCTCGGCGGCTGATGCGCTCGACGCCCGCCGGGTCGCCAACCGGCTGGGCATCCCGCTCTACCCGCTCGACCTGACGGAAGATTTCGGGCGGATCATCGACGACTTCGTCGCCGAGTACGGACGCGGTCGCACACCCAACCCCTGCGTGCGGTGCAACGCCTGGCTCAAGTTCGGACGGCTGTTCGACCATGCCGACGCGATCGGTGCCAGCCACGTGGCCACCGGACACTATGCGAGGCTCGAGTGTCCGGCCGGCGGCCCTCCCGCGCTCCGGCGCGGGATCGACACCGACCGTGACCAGTCCTACGTACTCTTCGACGTCGGCCGCCACCGCCTGGCGCGGATGCTCCTGCCGGTCGGGGGCCTGCGCAAGGCGGAGGTGCGGGCGCGGGCGACGGCCCTCGGCCTCGTCACGGCTGACAAACCGGACAGCCAGGAGATCTGCTTCGTGCCGCCAGGCCAGCACGCCCGGCTGGTGGCCGCCCGGCTCGGCGGCTCGCGGGTCGGCGAGATCGTCGATAAAACGGGGCGGGTGCTCGGCCGGCACGACGGCATCGAGCAGTTCACCGTCGGGCAGCGTCAGGGGCTGGGCATCGCGGGCGGGACGAGGCTGTACGTCGTGCGGATCGAGGCCGACCGGCACCGTGTCGTGGTCGGACCACGGGAGGACGTGCCGGAGCGGGAACTCGTGGCCGCCGAGGTCCGCTGGCTCGGCGACCCGCCCACCGTCCCCTTCGCGGCGTGCGTACAGTGCCGTGCCCAGCGGGTGGCGGCGCCCGCCGAGGTGACGCCCCTGGCCGGCTGCCGGTTCCGCGCCCGCTTCACCGGCGGGCCGGCGACCACGCCCGGGCCGATTTCACCCGGGCAACCGGCCGTGGTCTATGCCGACGACCTCGTGCTGGGCGGCGGCTGGATCGAGGGCTGACCGGGCGGCAACGGCCGCGGGCCGCTGAAAAGCCGGCAATTTCCCTCGTCCAACGCCACGAACTAGGCTTGCTGATCATCGTAACGAAGGAGCTTGTGCATGCCCGAAGAATCCACCCCGCTGATCCTCGGCGTTGCCCTTATCGTCGGCTTGCTAGCGCTGATGATGCTGCTGCTCGTTTTCAACTACGGGCAGCTCTGGTTCCAGGCCTACTGGTCCAAGGCCCGCGTCACCTTCTTCGAGCTGCTCGGCATGAGCCTCCGGAAGGTCAACGCCCGGACGATCGTCCAGGCCAAGATCATGGCGATCCAGGCCGGCCTCGGTGACGTCAACTCCCGCCGGCTGGAAGCCCATTACCTCGCCGGTGGCGACGTGCCGCGCGTGATTAGGGCGTTGATCGCCGCCCATCGTGCCGACCTCGACCTCGACTTCGACCGGGCCTGCGCCATCGACCTCGCCGGCCGTGACGTGCTCGATGCCGTGCAGACGAGCGTCAACCCCAAGGTGATCGACTGCCCCGATGCGGCCAGTGGCAAGTCGACACTGTCCGCCGTCGCCAAGAACGGCGTCGAGCTCAAGATCCGGGCCCGCGTCACGGTGCGGACGAACCTGCAGCAGCTGATTGGCGGAGCCACGGAGGAGACGATCATCGCCCGCGTCGGCGAGGGCATCATCACCTCGATCGGCTCGTCCGAGAGCCATTTCGACGTCATGGAGCATCCGGACACTATCTCCAAGGCCGTGCTCCAACGCGGCCTCGACGCCCAAACGGCCTTCCAGATCGTCTCGATCGACATCGCCGATATCGAGGTGGGCGAGAACATCGGGGCCCGCCTGCAGGCCGACCAGGCCGAGGCCGACACCCGCGTGGCCCGCGCCAAGGCCGAGGAACGGCGGAGCGTCGCCATCGCCCGGGAGCAGGAGATGAAGGCGGCCGTCTCCGAAAACCGGGCCCGCCTGCTCGAGGCGGAGGCACTCGTGCCCAAGAGCATCGGCGACGCCTTCCGGGCGGGCCGGTTCGAACGGGGTGTCAGCCAGCCGGGCTGACCCCCGGCAGGTTTGCCCAGCCGCTCCAGGTTTCCGCGCCACGCCGCTGCGACGGGGAAATTCCTTGCAGCCGCCGGATTCCGCCAAACCCGGAGCCGGGGGCGTGCCGATGCCAACCCTCGGTGGGCGGCGCTCGTCAGGATGACGGCCGGCCCGGAATGGGAGCCACGCCCGCCGCCACCCGATTGATCCCCACGGCAAGGGAGTGTGTGCCATGGCGATACGAAACCTGCGGCTGTATCGGGAGCCGGACGTCGAGAGGATGGCCTGCGGCACGCTGCCGCAGCTGGAGAGCGGCGTGAGGGTCCAGCTCGGTGAGGTGTTGCCCCTGTTGGCAGACGCCATCGCCAGCGACCGCACGTGGCTCCAAGACTTCCGTGACGAGGAGATCACGGTCTCGGCCGATCTCTACGATGTCCTGCAGGCCTACCGCCACTTTCGTCGTCCTGGCGCCTGATCGCGGCCGTGTGATTGGTGTCGGCCCAGCCCGCGGCCCAACCGTTCTTGGACAGGGACGTCCCCGGGCGTGGGCCTGCCACGATGCCGCAGGGGTCTCGCCCCCCGTGCGAGATTTTTTGGACATGCCCCCCTGAAAGACATCTCGGGGCCACCCAGGGCGTTCCCCTTGGTGAAGGGGTACCGGCGAAGAGTACTCCGCTCCGCCATGTCGTCCGTTCTCAACCTCGTCGATCGTGGCAGCCGTATCAAGGCGTCCCGCCTCTCGCGGCGGATGACGCTCGAGGAAGTCGTCTCCCGGACCGACTTCACGGTGAGTCGGCTCTCCAAGGTGGAGAACGACCAACTGGGGCCCTCGCTGGAGGGCCTCGTCCGGCTCGCCTACGGTGACGACCCGATCGTGCTGGCCGCCAGTGATAGCGTCTACTTCGACGCCTCAATGCCCCACCTCCTCACCTCCGCCGGCCGCGGTTCCGCCCAGGTGCTCAGCATTCTGTTCGAGCCGCGTCGCGTCGGCGAGGCCGCCCGCAACGGCCACCACCCGGGGCCACGGTCCAACGGCCATGCCCGAACGAGTCGCCCCACCGCGACGCGGGCCTGACCGCGCGATGGTCAGCGGCGGCAGCAGGGAGGTAGACTGTCGGCGTCGCGAACCATAACCGCCCGTGCCCCTGGAGGCCTCCCATGACCACCCGTCGTGACTTTCTGGAGGGCGTGGTTGCGGCCGCGACGGCCAGCTTGGCCACGCTCCCGACCCGCGCAGTGTCCGCGGCCGAGCCGCCTGCCCGTGCCGCCGGACCCAACGACCGCATCCGGGTGGCCGTGATCGGCACCAACGGCCGCGGGGGCAGCCACATCGGCGGATGGCTCGGCAATCGGACTGCCGAACTGGCGGTCCTGTGCGACTGCGATCCCAACGCCGCCGGCAAGCATGACAAGCACCTCGGCTCGCTGCCGCGGAAGCCCGACTTCGAGCCGGACGTGCGCCGCCTGCTCGACCGTAAGGATGTTGACGTGGTCTCGATCGCCACGCCCAACCACTGGCACGCGCTGATGGCGATCTGGGCCAGGCAAGCCGGCAAGGACGTGTATGTCGAGAAGCCCTGCAGCCACAACGTCGACGAGGGCCGTGAGATGGTCAGGTGGGCCCGCAAGCTCGGCCGCATCTGCCAGATGGGGGCGCAGAGCCGCAGCAACCCGGGCATGCAACAGGCGGTGGCGTTCGTGACCGACGGCAAGATCGGCACCGTCAAGGCGGCCCACGCGCTGTGCTACAAGCGGCGGCCGAGCATCGGCCTGGTCGACACACCGGCCCCCCTGCCACCCGGCCTGGACTTCGATCTCTGGGCCGGGCCCGCACCGGCCGAGGTGCCGATCCGCCGCAAGCTGCACTACGACTGGCACTGGGATCGCCGCACCGGCAACGGCGACCTCGGCAACCAGAATCCTCACGAACTCGACAAGGCCCGCTGGGGACTCGGCAAGCGGGAACTGCCCCGGCGGGTCGTCAGCCTCGGCGGTCGACTGGGCTACCGCGACAACGGTGACGTCGCCAACAGCCAGGTGACGCTCTACCAGTGGGACGACTGCATCCTAATCTCGGACGTCCGCGGCCTGGAGATCAAGTCGCCTGTCGACTACGGGCTCAAGGCAGGTCGGCTGGGCGTGGCCAACATCTGGTGGGGCACGGGGGGCTACGTGGTCGCCCCCAGCTACGCCTCCGGGGTCGCCTTCGATTACGACGGCCGCGAACTCGCCAAGTGGGCCGGCGGCGGCGACCAGTACCACTACGACAACTTTCTCGCGGCGGCGCGGAGCCGGCGACACGAAGACCTGAACCTCGACATCGAGGATGGGCATCTGTCGAGCGCCCTGGCCCATCTGGGCAACGTTTCCTGGGCCCTAGGCACGGCCGTTGAGCCCGGCACCCGGCCGAACCTGCTCGCGGATGACGAACGGGTCCGGCTGACCTGCAGCGACTTCGAGCGGCACCTCACCGAGAACGCCGTCGACTTCCAGGCCACGCCCATCACGCTCGGCCGTGTGCTGGAGATCGACCCCGCCACCGAGCGGTCGAGCGACACCGAAGCCAATCGCCTCTTCACCCGCGACTACCGCAAGGGCTACGAGTTGCCCCGGGCCTGAGGCAGGGCCAGCCGCCCGCCATCCAGGCGGTACCTACAACCCCGGCCATCCTCACCCATCCGTCGGATGCTCCGGCGTCGGCAGCAACAAC
>VGYP01000208.1 GCA_016872955.1 Planctomycetota bacterium | reverse complement strand
ATTGGATCGGCAGCCTGGGAATGCCCACCAGAAAGACGAAGGCGAGGATTACCAACGTCCACCACCCCGCGACTTGGCGGCTGATCCACTCCGCCAACCGCGGCATCCATGCCACGACACCCGCCGCAGTGACGCCAAACATCAGAAAGATGCCAGCGAGCGAGAAGAAGATCTTCATGGGCTGTTCTTGCCGCGGGTGATGTGGGCGAGTCGTTCGAGTGAGATTCCCGGTCAGCAGAGCCGATTCACGAACCGGCTTTGCGTGCCGCTGGGCAGCAGTTCGGCCCGCTCGGCGTCGGTGAGGCCGAAGTCATCGGCGATCGGGCCCCGCAGGGCGGCGAGAGTCCAGTCCTTCCCGTCGGCCGAGCGGCGGAGGAGCGGGAGAAGGATTTCGTGGAAGGGGGGGATGGGCATGGGGGACACCAAAGCTGAATGGCACTGGTAGAAATCACCGAAGGAGTCGTTCAGACGAGAAGGCTTGACTGCGCGTCTGCGTGCGACGCTCTACGATCCGGGATTGATCGCCAGCTCGAGAGCCGCTTCAAGCCGTTCTCGAGCTGGCCTCGAGATTCTCGAAAACCCTACCTTCTTGGCCATCTCGAGCGGCGGGTCATCGGCAGAGAGGAGCCCAGGAATGCTCAGGGCTAGTCCGGCCAGTTCCGGCATGGCGATCTCGTCGAGGCCCCTGCGGTCTCCGTCCGTCGTCGCGTGCCGAAAGGGAACGATCGCCAAGGAGCTTTCCCCCGACCAAAGAAAACGACCGCCGTCTTCCTGAGTGGCAACGACATCTTGAATCAACGACAGGACACGTTCGCTGATTTTCGCCCCTGTTCGAGCGAAACCGTGGGCACGAGCGACACGCCGGGCGACGACGTCTTCCCGCACCGGACTCTCCGCATCGATCACGGCGAGGGCCATCCGCCGAAGCTCCCGGGAATAGTCGTCGTCGAAGAAGCGAGGCTGTTGCGCAGACACGTCTGCAAGCGAGGCGATGACGTATGGGTGCTGCTGAGTGGCGGCCACGTCGACCGACACGATGTTGGCCGGCTCGTGAGAGACGCGGCTGTCTGCCACGTCCTCGCTGCTGACAGCCCGTGGGATGGGCTCCTGAGTGGTTTCCTTCGCCGCGATCAGCGGCGGCGACTGAGGCTCGACTGCCTCTGGGAGTGGCTCGCTGTCCACCGTCGCCGGTCGGTCTCGCGACTCCTGGAGCATGCCGTTCAATCGGCCGTGGAGGTCCTCGATCGCTGTGACTGGGTCGTGCCACCAGTCGGGTGCCCAAACCCTGACCAATCGCCAGCCCAGATTGGCGAGCACCTGCTGCCTGGTCTTGTCGCGATCACGTGCGGCAGCGAGTCGCCGGTAGGTCGCACCGTCGCATTCGACGCCGGCCAGGTACTCGTCGGGGTGATCGGGGTGTACGACACCGAGGTCGACACGGAAACCCGACACGCCCACTTGTTTGTCGACTCGCCAGCCATGGGACTCGAGCGCGGCGGCGATCGCCGCCTCCAGTCGGGACTCGGCCTCGCCGCCAGGTGCGTCAGCTCGAGGGGCAGCCTTCGACTCTGGACCCCTGTGGGCATACTCGAGAAACGCCTTCAGATCGCGCACGCCTCGGGCAGACGAGCGCTCGGCCCGGAGCTGATCCGGCATGAACGACGAGAACACGAGCAGGGATCGCCGCGCTCGGGTCACCGCGACGTTCAGCCGCCGCTCGCCCCCATCACGATTGATGGCGCCGAAATCGATCGGAAACTTGCCGTCTGCGTCTCGACCAAAGGTGATCGAAAAATACATGACGTCGCGTTCGTCGCCCTGCACGTTTTCGAGGTTTTTGACCGCCGTCGGCTCAACCCTCTCATCGGCAAAGAACCATTCCAGTTCCGGGGCGCTGCGGAGAGCCTCGTCGAACAAGTCTTGAAGCAGTGACTGCTGCTGGCTGTTGAACGTCACGACACCGTAGGTGAGCCGTTCCTGCTCCGGACGCCTCATGCATCGCTTCATGCGGGCGACGGCATCTGCGACGATCGCCTCGGCTTCGAGCCTGTTGGTGCGGGTCTTGCCGCGGTCGTAGAGAGCTCCTTCCACAATGGTAAGCGACACGCCACGGTCATCCGACTCGGCGGCCGGAAAAGTCACCAACTGATTGCCGTAGTAACTCTGATTGGAGAACGCGATCAGTGATTCGTGACGGCTGCGGTAGTGCCAGTTGAGCTGAATGGTGGGCAGCCCAGCCGCTTTGGACTCATCCAGAATGCTCTCGAGATCCTTGTCGAAATCCTCGATCGGCTCGTTATCGTCCTCGGTGTCAGCCCGCCCGAAGAAGTTCGTGGGTGGCAGCTGTTTCGGGTCTCCGACGATGATGGTCTGCTTGCCACGAGCAATCGCGCCGATGGCGTCCCACGTTGCGATCTGGGATGCCTCGTCGAAGACGACGACGTCAAAAGGCGTCTGCGTTGCGGGCAAGTACTGCGCGATCGACAGTGGCGACATGAGGAGGCAGGGCGCGAGCTTCCCGAACGCTACCGGCATCTCGGTGATCATCTCGCGAATGGAGCGGCTCGGTCGCTTGAGGCTCATCTGGTGCCGCAGCAGCCCCAGCTCTGATTTGCGGGGCACCTGATCGCCCGTTGGCAGCCCGTGATGAATGGCGCCGAGGATTCGGTCAGAGGCCGCCTTCCGAGCGACGTCATCCAGCTGCCGAAACTCTTCGATCGCGCCTTCATGGCGAAAACGCTGGAAACCCCGCAGCGACAATGACCCGTCCACGGCCCCGGTCAGCCACCAGCGGGCGTACGCGAGCTCGAAGCGGGAGACAGCTTCCCCGGCAGGAAACTCCTCCGATGTGAGCGCCGCAGAAAACGCCTCTAAACCAAGCTCCTTGGTACGTTGCTGAGCTCCTTGCCATGCCGTCCATTGCCGGAGCAGCGATCTCTGGCTCACAACGGCGCCTGCTTGAGTGCGAGCGTCTTCGATGACCCGAGGGGATTCCTTTGCGCAGGGCGGCACGTCGGCTGCGGTCGCGTACGACTGCCACGCTGCCAGAAACGCCTTGTAGGCCTGGCAATAGGTGGCTGCGGCGGAACGGAGGGGTTCAATCGGTCCGTCGACGATCGCGCTGAGAGTCCGGGCGACCGCTTCGTCGCCGACACTCACCGCAGACACGGCAAGCCGAAGCCGCTTCGCGGTAGCGACCTCGGCCTCAAGTGCCGCCGAATTACCCTCGGCCTCTTTTTGGAGTTCGGGGGGGAAATCGAGCGCCGAGAGGCTGTCGCGAAGCTCCCCGCCAGCCGCCTCGAGCGACTTGTCGGCTGGGTACAGCCCCTTGGCAGCCGCCCGAAGGGCATCGAGAGAGCCTCTGGTGGCACTTGCAGCCTCCTCAATCGAAGCGCCAGTCGCCATGAGTGCGTTGCGGATTCGCTTCGCATCGGCAATCGGCCCGTCCAGCGCGCTCGGCGCACCGTCCACCAGAATCGCCAGAGACTCGGGGAGGGCCAGCGACGCGAGGTTATCCGCGAGTCGTTGTTGACACGTCTTCAGTTCCGCAAGCAGCGGCAGATCAAGTTCGGGGGCCGGCGTGGCCCCCGCCGCCATGAACGCCGACAGCTTCTTGATGACAGCCGACCGCCTCAGGCCAGACAGCGGCCAAAACGAGGCTACCGCCTTAGACCATTCGCTCTGGAGTTGGTTGATCGGCACTCGCGCAAGCAGGCTTCGATTGAACGAGCGGGCCTCGATCGCCGCGTTGGCCGCATCACGTTCACGAAGCCGGCTGGCCCTCTCGGTGAGGAGCGCGGGAATCGAATCGAACGACGAATGAAACACCAATTCCGCGGGAGGGAGAGGCGTCTTCGCCAATTCTTTGACGAGTGGATAGAAACGCTTCTTCCCAGTCTCGACGCTGACTCCGGAGGCGGGCAGCCCCAGCACGCCGGCAAAACCCTGGAGCGCCGTCACCAATCCTCGGCTCGCCTCGTCACGCCGGGCACGCAGCTCTCCTCGGTGCTCAAGCCGTCTCTGCAATTCTTCGAGGTCGCCACGAAGGAGGAGTGTCTGTCGAGGGATGGCCACATCGATGAGATCACGGGCGAGTTGCCGAAGTCCCGTCACCTGAGCGGCCGTGGCGTCTTGCATCGCTGGAATCCCGAGCCTCGTCGCCAGCGGGCCGATCGCTTCCATCAGTGCACCGCTTGCCCGCTCGAGATCGCGGCATGCGTCAATCAGCGATGCCTCCCACGCCACTGACCAGTCGCGCGCATGCACGCGCTCGAGCGCAGCCCCGACCGGCATTGCCTGGTAGACGGAGGCCAGGTCTGCGACGGCAGACTTGAGACTCTCGTAAGAAGCGAGGTCGTGATTCGCCCCAGTAGGAAACGCGAGTGTCGGGGTAACCTTGTCCCGACCGTGCACGCAAAGGCCCATGGCGCGATGGACGGTCCAGCCGTTTGCGTGCCTCTCGTGAGCGGCTGCGACATAGTCATTGAGCTCATCACGGCGGACGCGGAGCCGCTGGCACACATCATTCCACTGCCCGTCGTCCGGAGTCTGCTTCCGGTTCCAGGAGGCCTGGAGTTGATCGAGGAATCGCCGTCTCTCGGCCTTGTTGGAGTGGAGTTCCACGCAACACTCGGCCAAACCGTGCTCACGCAGTCTGCGATGGACGACGTCGAGTGCGGCCGTCTTTTCGGCCACGAACAGCACCGTCTTCCCCACGGACAGACACTGCGCAATCAGATTGGCGATGGTCTGGCTCTTTCCGGTGCCAGGGGGGCCGACGATCACCATGTCCTGTCCCTCGGCAGCCGCCATCACCGCCGCCAACTGCGAGGAATCCGCGGGGAGCGGGTGCACGATGTCGACTGGCGAATATCGCGTGTCGATGTCGCCGGGGTCAGGCATCGGTCCCACACCCTCCACGACGAACGCCTTGTCCGGGTCGTGTACGAGGTGCCGCACGACGCGGTTGTGGTCGAGTTGTCCGACGCGGTCGACCAAGTCCTTCCACATCAGGTACTTGGAGAACGAAAACGAGGCGATGGCGGCCTCGTCCACGACCTCGAATCCGGGTATGTCCCGGACAGCCTGCCTCACCCGTTCGAGCACCTTGGGAACATCGACACCACGGTCGTCAGTCGGCAGGCTCGTCTCCATCGCCGTGAGGTCGCAGCCGAAGTCTTTCTTGAGCTTCTGAAGGAGGGTCGCGTTGAAGCGGACTTCATCCTCGTGGCTGGCAAGGTAGAAAGGCGACGATGCGCTCCGGCGAATCAACTGAACTGGGACCAGCAGGAGCGGAGCCCGGTAGACGCTCTGGTCCGTCGGGCTTTCC
>VGYP01000207.1 GCA_016872955.1 Planctomycetota bacterium | reverse complement strand
GCCCGGCCCCCCGCTGGGTTGCATACTGCCGTCCGCTCGAACGGCAAACCGTCAGTGCAGCAGCCCCGCATCATCGTCGTCGATCCCGCCGGGCCTGATGGCCTCCCAGCGGCTCGTCTGTTGGCCCGGCTGCAGCCGCTGGAACTGCGGATCGAGCGCTTGCTGGAACAGGCCGTCGATACGGTCCGCCGCGATGCCTGGGATCTCGCCATCCTCGCCGCCCCTTCCGGGCTGCGGGCCGAGTCGTTGCTGGCGGTGCTGCGGAAGGCCGATCCGCAACTGCCGGTCGTGCTCCTCGACCCCAAGGCCGACGTCGTCACGGCCCGCGCCTGCCTGCAGGCTGGCACCTGCGATTATCTCAGCCTCGACCAGGCGGAACGCGAGCTCGAGGACGCCTGCGCACGTCTCCTCGAAGGCTCGCGTCGCCTCGCCGCGGAGGCCGTGCTGCGGCGTGCGATCGAGCGGCCGTACTCCTTCGCCGGCTTTCTGGGGGAGAGCCCTGCCATGCGCGAGGTCTACTCCCTCATCGAGCGCGTGGCGGCCAGTTCGGTGGACGTCCTCGTGACCGGCGAGACGGGGACCGGCAAGGAACTCGTGGCCCGCGCCATCCACGCCGGCAGCCGGCGTGCGGCCGCCCCCTTCGTGCCGGTCGACTGCGGCGCGATCCCCGACTCCCTGCTGGAGAGCGAACTCTTCGGCCACGAACGCGGCGCCTTCACGGGGGCGGACGCCCGTCGCATGGGCCTCGTCGAGTTCGCGGACGGGGGAACGTTGTTTCTCGACGAGGTCGGCGAACTGCCGCTGCCCTTGCAGGCCAAACTGCTCCGCGTACTGCAGGAGCGGCGGGTGCGGAGGGTCGGCGCCCGTCAGGAGACGCCCGTCGACGTCCGCGTCGTGGCGGCGACGTCACGGCTGATCGATGCGATGGTCGACGAGGGCGGGTTCCGACGCGACCTCTTCTACCGCATCAACGTGGTGCGGATCGATCTGCCGCCCCTCCGGTCCCGGGGAGACGACGTCGGCCTGCTCGCGGAGCATTTCGCCAACCGCGCCGCTCAGGAAATGGGCCGCCCCGTCGGCGGGCTCTCCACCGACGTCTACCAGGTGCTCCGCAGCTATCACTGGCCGGGGAACGTCCGCGAGTTGCAAAACGTGATCCGGCGGGCCGTCGCCCTGACACGATCGCCGACCGCGGGCGTCGACGACCTGCCCGACGAGGTCGTCGCGTCGGCCGGCCGTGCCGCCGCCGATGCCGGGGCTGCCGTCGTCGGCTTCTTCGCCCGGCGGGCCGAGCACGTCGCCCGCTTCGAGCGCGACTTCCTCAGCGATCTGCTGACCCGCCATCTCGGCGACGTGTCGGCCGCGGCTCGCGAGGCACGGCTCCCCCGCGGCACGCTCTACCGGCTCATGAAGAGCCACGGGCTGGAGGGAGCCCGCTTCCGGAAGCCGACCTGAGGGTCCGGAGCCGACGTCGTCCCCGACCTTTGGCCACCGGAACGGCCGGTGGACAAGCCGCATTTTGCTATGGTCGGCGATCGCCGCATCCTGCGGCGGCAGACGGGTTCCAGAGTCCGCTAACGCGCCCGCCGTTCCCAGGTCTTCCCCTGCTTGTATCGTTCGGCGCGGTCCCGGGTCACCGGGTCCTTGGCCACGGCCAGCACGCGATCGAGGGCGGCGTTGAACTCGGCCTTGTTTCCGTCGCGAAGCTTCTGGTGATGCGCCAGTTCGACCACGCCCTTGGCGGCGGCCTCGGCCACGGCCGGCTCGTCGAGCGAGGGCATGATGAACCGCAACGACTCCACCGTGCGGATCGCGCCAGCCCGCTCCAGCAGCCGGCGGCGCTCGTCGTCGGTCGAGCAGAGCTTCAGCGTGCCGGCGAGCAGTTCGAGTTTCTGGGCGTCCGTGAGGCCGTTTTTCGGCAGCGGGGCGATCCGGATCAGGGCCCCGACCAGCAGTCGACGCTCCGGCTCGGCTTCGGTCTTGGCGAGCAGCCCGAGCAGCCGATCCTTGACGGTGGCATCGGGCCAGCGGGCCAGCGCGGCCAGACCCCTTGCCCGCCGGGCGGGATCGGGGTCGGCAACCAACGCATCGACGATCGGCAGGAGATCAGGCAGGCCGACCCGGGAGACGAGCGGCAAAAGCGTGTCCTGAGCGTCGCCGCGCGCGGCACGATAGGCGTCCCACAGCGACGCGGAGGCAGCCTTGGTCTCCGGCCCTTGACCGCAGACCTGGAGCACCGCCCGTTCCGCGTCGTCCCGCTCCTTTCCTGCCGCCGCCGCCAGAAAGCCGGCGACCAGGCCGGGCACCTCCGCCGGGCCGCCGAGCCTGGCGAGCGACCGCATGGCCGCCGCCCGCACGGTGGCATCGGTGGCCACGGCCGCCGCGACCATGGTGTCGATGGCCGCCCGCTCGCGGCGGTCGGCGAGAACTTCCAGAATCGCCGCCCGCCGGGAGGGAGGTGCCGTCCCGTCGGCGGCCGCGGCCACCAGCCGCGCCGCGACCTCGTCGCCCTGGATGGCAACCAGCGCTGCCCGGGCGGCATCGCCCACGCTCTTCTCCCCGTCGAGCCGACCGACCAGCATCGGCACCTGCGCGGCGCCGCCCAGCGACGCGATGGCCCGCGACGCGGCAGGCGCGACGACCGCATCGCCGGCCTCGGAAACCTTCACGATGCCTGGCACGGCCGCCGCGTCGCCCCGGCCGGCGAGCGCGGAGAGCAGGAGCACCTGCACATCGGGCTTCAGGCCCGGCAGCACCTTCTCGGCGAGCTCGACCGTGTAGGCCTCGCCCTTGAGGCCGTCACGGAGCCGTTCGAGCGCCACCGCCCGCATGTCGGCGTCGGATCCCTTCACCAGTTCGATGGCGAAGGTGAAAGCCTCCCTGGATGCCGGCTCCTGGGCAGCGGCGCACGCGCAGAGGCTCAGCAGACAAGCCGCGATCGACCGTCGCATCCGGGTGTCCGCCTACCCCTCCATGGCGGCGAACATGCCCCGCTGGCAGGCCATGCGCACCGCCCGACCGCGGTGGGTCGCGGGAGCTTCACCAACCGCCTTCAAGATCGACTCGTAGATCGACTTGGCCTCGGCCTTCTTGCCGGCCTTCGCCGAGGCTTCGGCACAGGCCAGCCGTGCGTCGACCACCGCCTCGGCAGCCACGCCGCTCGTCTTCGCGGCCGCGAGGGCAGCCGCCGCCTCCGGAGTACCGAGCATGCCGAGTGCCTCGGCCGCCGCAGCGGCCACCGTCGAATCACCGCTGACCAGCGCCGTCAGGGCCGGCAGGCTCTCGGCATCCCGCCGTGCGGCGAGTGACGCGATCATGCCGATCTTGAGGTCTCCGGCCACCTCGCCGAGCGCCTTTCGCAGGGCGGCGGCGGCCTCGGGCGCGGCGATCTGCTGGAGGGCGAAGCGGGCCATGTGCGACTCCTCCTTGGAGCCGAGCAGTTCCGCAAGCGCCGGCACGCAGCCGGCGGTGCCGATCAGGCACAGCTTCCGGCAGGCGTACTGCTTGGCCGCCGACGGAGCCTTGCCACCAAGGAGGTCCGCCAGCCGCTTCTCCAGGTCCGCCCGCAGGGCGGCGTCACCATGCGACGCGATCACGGCCGCATCGATGGCGGCCAGGGGCTGCACGTCGCCTCCCCAGTCGAAGGCCGCCAGGGCCGTGAACGGGGCGTCGAGACTCTTGGGGTCGATGGCCATAAAAAACTCCTGGTGGTCGTTCCGGTGGGGTTCGTCTGGTGAGGTGTGACGGCAGGTCAGATGATCCAGGGCTCGCGGCGGGCCCGATCGACGAGCCGGTTGGCCTCGGCATCGCCCTTGAAGGCCTGGGTCTGGCGATCCCACTCCAGCGACCGCTCCAGCCGGTAGGCGATGCCGATCATGTGCGGCGACATCATGGTGTTGGCGGCGAGTTCGATGTCGCGGAAGGGCTTTTCCCGGCTCTTCACGCACTCGAGGAAGTCGGCGTAAATGCTGCCCACGCCGTTGCGGTACAGCGGCACCGCCTTCGCCTCGCGCTTGACCCCGTCGCCGTAGATGCGGATGGCGTCGCCATGGGCGACCGACGGCTTCTCCGGACGCAGCGGGTGCGGCCTGTTGTGATGGATCGACACGGCGTTGGGATACTCGACCGACACGTAGGCCGGATGCCCGTTGGCAGCCGGATGGTAGACGACCTTGGAGGGCTGCAGCTCCCGCAGGTCGGCCGCGAAGATCGCGCCGCCGAAGTGATGCGCACCCCAGTCTGTGAGGCTGCCGCCCGAGTAGTCGATGTAGCTCCGCCAACTGCCGCCGCCGGTGCCGAAGTTGCCGTCGCAGCGGCCGGGATTGAACGGCTGCTGTGGCGCCGGGCCGAGCCACAACTCCCAATCGATGTCGGGTGGCGTCGGCACGGCCGGCAGATAACAGGGCATCGACGGACCCCCGACGGCGATGTCGAGTTCCTTGATCGTGCCGACCTCGCCGGCCCAACACGGATTGACGATGCCGCGGTAATCGTCGAGCACCCGCTGGCTGCCGCCGGAGACGACGCGACCGTACCGCCGGGCCGCGGAGACCATCAACGGCCCCTCGCGGAGCGTGAGCGTCTCGGGCTTCTGAAGGTAGACGTCCTTGCCGGCCCGACAGGCCGCGATCGTCATGATGGCGTGCCAGTGATCGGGTGTCGCGATGTGCACGGCGTCGATGTCGTCACGGGCGAGCAGTTCGCGGAAGTCCACGTAGGCGGCACAGTCGCCATTGCCATTCCGCTGGTCGGCCCGCTTCTTGCCTTCCTCCCGCCATCTAGTCCGCACGTCGCAGACCGCCACGTACTGCACGTCCTTCATGCCCAGGAAGGCGCCCTGGTCACCGGCGCCCATGTTGCCGATGCCGATGCCACCCATCACGATCCGGTCGCTCGCCGGAGGAGTGGTGGCATCACCGAGCGCCTTCGACGTGATCACGTAAGGCGCGGCGACGCCTGCACCGGCCGTGGCGGCAGTCTTGAGGAAGTCGCGACGCGAGGAAGAGGGCTGGAAGGCGCGGGAGGCGGCCATGAGTGGACTCCATGGAAGCGGATGAGGCGACGTGGATCCGCCGCCCTACGCGGAAAGTGTAATGCCGTGATCGGCCGGGCACAATCGACCCGCAGGCCCCGGTCTCCGGCTCCCGTATAATCCCGACCTCCGCGGGAGGCCGCGACGTCGCGACAGGGTTTTCGCCATGCACATCGTGCACGTGTTCGTCCACGTCCGGCCGGGCCGCGAGCCGGAGTTCAAGCGGGCGACGCTGGCCAACGCGCAGGCCAGCCTGATGGAACCGGGCGTGGCCAGGTTCGATGTGATCCGGCAGCAAGACGACCCGACGCGGTT
>VGYP01000206.1 GCA_016872955.1 Planctomycetota bacterium | reverse complement strand
TGGCGCCGGCGTGGATAAGTTGGTGGCGGCTTCGGCGTTGGGATCGAAGGCCGGCGTGTCGACGCCGACACGGGCCTCGAGGTCGGCGGTCAGCGAGAGTTTCTCACCGCCGGCCGGCCGCAGCTCGAGGAGCGTCACGCCCCACTCCCCGCGGGTCTTCTTGCCCTCGACCACGACGACCCCGGCGGCCTTGTCTCCCGTGGCTTCGAACTCGAGGTGGGCGATGCCGTCGGTCTCGTTGGCTGTGCCACGGACCTGATTGGAGCAGGCGACAGGCGTGCCAAGCCAGTCGGCCACCCGCGGGTTGGCCCGCATCTCCGCGACCGCCTCGACGACCAGCGGGTGTTCCTGGAGGCGGCTACAGCCGAGCGCCAGCAGCAGCGACAGGGCGGCGGTGAGACGACGGACCTGGGGTTTGACGGCGACCATGACGGGCCTCCTTGCTCGTGAGCGGCGAAACTGTCGATGAACGCGGTCGCCGCGTGGCCGGCGGTCAGCCCGCGGCGTCGTTCGACCGACACCAGGCGATCTTCTCGGCGGTCGTTGTCGGAGCAGCTCCCGCCGGCGGCGACGTGGTCGCAGCGACCCGCGGCGCGGGCGCCGCGGCAGCCGGTTCGGCGGCGGGCGGCTCGGCCGCCACGGGCTCGGCGGCCGGGGCCTGCTTGCCGCGGGCCGCGGCCAGGATGTCGGCCGTCGAGGGCTTGCCGGCCGGCGTCGCCGGGGCGACTCCCTTGCCTCGCGCCGCGGCCAGGATGTCGGCGGTCGAAGGACGCTTGCCCGCGGCGGGCTTCGCCGCCGGGGCGGCGGCCGCGACCGGCTTCGCCGCAGCGGCCTTGGCGGCCGGCTTTGCCTTCGGCTCGGCCGCCGGTTTCGGCAGCGGCTTGGGAACGATCTTCAGGCAGGTCGGGGCGATGTCATACCAGCCACTGTTGTTGTACTGGTCGAACTCGACCAGGCAGCGGCCGTTCATGTTGACGGTCTTCACCACGCCGGTCGCCTGGGCGAAGCGGGCCAGTTCGGGCGCAGACGAGTCGATCACGACGAACTTGTCGGTCCACTCGGACTTGAGCCGCTCGATGGCGTCGAACATGGGGCGATCCGCAAGCTGGGCACGGGCCTCGGCCTGCCAGAGAATGTGATCGATCGGCAGCCCCGCCGCAAGCCGCCTCACGTGTCGGGCGATCGGCCCGGACCGGCCGCTTCCCGGACGCCCTGCGGGCCGATCAGGTAGGTCCAGGTCACGGTCGCAGGAACGGGGGCGGTCGCGATCTCAAGCCTCGCCAGCCTGCCTTCGTCGCCGCGGTAGCTGGAGCCCAGCCGATTCGCGGGCTCGTTCAGGCGGCAGGCCGCCTCGAAGAGCAGGGTGTCGGGCCGGGACGGGCAGGCTCGCACGGAGAGCGAGAAGTGGGAGCGTCGGAACAGGCCGACGCCAAGCACGGCCGGGCCGTCGGGCAACGGCTGCAGGGTCAGTTCCACGATCACCGGGGACGCCGGCCAGCGCGGGTCGCCGTCGGCCTCCTCGACCGACACCCAGCGGCCGGCGACGGTGGCGACGACGTGCCGCCAGCGATCGCCCACCCACTCGAACGCTGCCACGGTCGATCCGGCGACAAGACGGACCGGCGGTCGGTCGCGAGTCTTCCGAGAGGCTGGTTCCATCGCATGCCGCTCGAGGGCGACCTGTCGTTCGGGGTGATCGGTCGGGCGGTCGGTAGCATAGGGCTGCCGCCGCTTCCTGCGGGCGGCCCGGAGCAGTCCATGGAACCGCGTCGCTCGCTCGGTTGGCCGATCCTGCTCGGCGTCGTGCTGATCGGCTCCCTCGTGGCCCTCACGGTCGGCTGGGTGCTCGTCAGCATCGCCGCGGCCCTGGGCTCGGAGAACGCGGCCTTCTACTGGGCAGTGCTGGGGGTGGGGGTGGCGCTCCTGGTGGTGGTGCTGGCTGGCGTGATCGTCTATCTCGCGCTCACGGTCAAGGCGATCGCCCTCTCGCAGCGGCAGAGCAACTTCATCGACAGCGTGACCCACGAACTCAAGAGCCCGCTCGCGTCGCTGAAGCTCTATCTGCAGACACTCACGCGGCGGCCGCTGGCCGTCGAGCAGCAGGCCGATTTTCACCGCCACATGCTCCAGGATGTGGAGCGTCTCGACGGGCTCATCGATCACCTCCTCGACGCCGCCCGCACGCTCCACCGTCGGCCCGGCCTGACCACCGAGGCAACCGACGTGGCGGCACTGCTGGACCAGGTGCGGCGCAGCGTGGTGCAGCGTCACGGCGTCGCCGAGGCCTGCGTGCGGATCGAGTGCCCGCCAGACCTGAAAGTCAGGGGCCGTGAGACCGACGTGGAGATCGTGTTTCGCAACCTCGTCGACAATGCCGTCAAGTACTCCCTGCCCGATCCCAGGGTGGAGGTGCGGGCCACCGCCGGCCACGGCCGTGTGACGGTGACGGTGGCCGACAACGGGCCCGGCATCCCGCTGGCCCAGCGGACCGCCGTGTTTCGGCGGTTCGTGCGGCTGGGCAGCGAACTGGAGCGGAACAGGCCCGGCACCGGCCTGGGCCTGTTCCTCGTCCGATCACTGGTCGGGCAGATGCGGGGACAGGTCTCGGCCAAGGGGCGGCTCACTGAGCGGGGCAGCATCTTCGAGGTCCAGTTGCCCGCCGCCGGCTCGCGGCCCCTTTCCTGAACTCGTCCGCCAGCCATAATCCGCCGCATGCATCCCGCGACTCCGCCCGCCCCCTCTCCCGACGTCCTGCCGATCCGGCGCGTGCTCGTGAGCGTGTTCGACAAGACCGGCCTCGATCGACTGGCCGCCGCGCTGGCGGCCCACGGCATTGAGGTCGTGAGCACCGGGGGCACGGCCACGGCCCTGGCCGGGCGGGGGGTGGCCGTCACGGACGTGTCGCAGGTGACCGGTTTTCCCGAGATGCTCGACGGCCGCGTCAAAACGCTGCACCCGCACGTCTTCGCGGGCGTCCTCGCGCGGACCGACCGCCCCGACGACCTGGCCGTTCTCGACAAGCACGGGATCGCGCGGTTCGATGCGGTGATCGTCAACCTGTACGCGTTCGAGGAGGCGATCCGGCGGCCCGGCTGTCTGCCGCACGAGGCGATCGAGCTGATCGACATCGGTGGCCCGAGCCTGATCCGTGCGGCCGCCAAGAACCACGCCTTCACGGCGGTGGTGACCGGACCGGAGCAATACGACGAGCTGGTCGCCGCGATCGCCGCCGGTGGCACCACGCGCGCCCAGCGGAAGTTGCTCGCCGCCCGGGCCTTCGAACGGACGGCCACCTACGACGCGGTCATTTCCTGGTGGATGGCTGGCCACGCTGGCCTCGTGGTGGAGGGAGCGGTGACGATCCCGGCGGCCTGTGACGCGACCGACGAGGCTCCGCTGCCGTCCCGGATGTCGCTCGAGCTGGAGCGGCGGATGCCCCTGCGGTACGGCGAGAATCCGCACCAGGCCGCCGCCCTGTTCGCTCCGCCGGGCACGCACCTCGGCCTCGCCGGCCTGCGTCAGCTCGCCGGCAAGGAGCTCTCGTACAACAACCTGCTCGACCTCGACGCCGCCACGCGGCTGGCCGGACTGATCCAGGATCCCGGCGCGGTCGTGATCAAGCACACCAACCCGTGCGGGGCCGCGTCGGCCGCGGGGATCGCGGAAGCGTTGGCGGCGGCCTTGGCGGCCGACCCGACGAGCGCCTTCGGGTCGATCGTGGCGGTGAACCGTACCTTCGACCTGGCCTGCGCCGAGTCGCTCACGGCCCCCGGCCTGTTCGTGGAGGTGGTCGCGGCCCCGGCCTTCGAGCCGGCCGCCGTGGAACTGCTCACCACGAAGCCCGCCTGGAAGGCGAGCGTCCGGCTGGTGGCGACGCCGCCGGGCGATCCCTGGGAGCCGACGGCAGGGCTCGAGTTGCGGGGCGTCGCCGGCGGCTTTCTCGCCCAGCGGCCCGACGAGGCCTGTGACGACCCGGCCACCTGGCGGGTCGTCACGACGTCGGTCCCGCCCGCCGAACTGACGCCGGCCCTCGACTTCGCCTTCACGGTGGTTCGCCGGCTGACGAGCAATGCCATCGCCGTCTGCCGCGGCACCTCGCTCGTCGGTGCCGGTACCGGCCAGACGAGCCGCGTCGATGCCGTGCGGGTCGCGTTGGAGAAGGCCGGAGGGCGTGCCCGAGGCGCCGTGCTGGCGTCGGACGCCTTCTTCCCGTTTCCCGACTCGATCGCACTCATCGCCGCCGCCGGCATCGCCGCGATCGTGCAGCCCGGCGGGTCGAAGCGAGATGCGGAAGTAATCGCCGCCGCCGACGAGGCCGGGATTCCGATGGTGTTCACCGCCCGCCGTCATTTCCGGCACTGACCAGACGGCTTCGCGGCCATTCCGGCCCGCCGGCCTCGGGCGGTCGAAGGGTACGCCCAGGGCCGTCTGCGGTCCGGGCGTCAGGCGATCGCGAGGTCGACCGTGAAGTCCACGGCCAAGGACTCAAACGGCGACGTGACCTTCACGGAGTAGGTGCGGCCTGCGACAACCGCCACCGCACCACTCGTCCGGGGTGGGGTGTCGGAGGGCTCGAGTTCCAGGATCTCGGCGGCCGTGGTCAGGTCCTTGATCTCGACCTCCGCGGAGCGGCCGTTGGCGTCCGCCACGACCGACACCGTCAGCGCGCCGTTCACCGCCGCCGCGAAAGAGAAGAACTTGCGGTCGTTCTCGTCGAGCGACATGCCGACGAGCTGAGCGAGGCCGTTTTCGAAGACGATCCCCATGCCCGGTCCGGAGGGGCGCGACGGGCCCGTCGTCGAGCAGCAGGTTGACGGTGAAGTCGAACGGCAGCATCGATTCGGCCCGCACCCGCAGCAGGCAGGTGTGTCCGCTGCCGACGGCCACCTCACCGGTCGTGTGGCCGTTGTCGCTCGGCTCGAGATCGACCAGCTCGCCGGGGGTCGTGACGTCCTTGAGTTCAACCTCCGCAGAGCGGCCGTTGGAGTCGGCCACGACGGTGAGCGTGAGCCGCTTGTCGCCCGTGGCCGTGAAGCCGAAATACCTCCGGTCGTGCTTGTTGGCGGACGTGCCCACGGCCCGGCCAGCCCCGGAGTCATCGAACAGCACCCGCGTCACGAGGCCCGCCTCGATCGGCCGGTCGTGGTCGCCGTCCTCGAGGCGGTCGTCCCCGTCCTCACCAAACAGGTCGTCGTTCCCGTCGTCACCGTCGATCACATCGCCGTCGTCCCCGCCGCGGCCATGCAGCGTGTCATCGTCGTCGCCCGCGAGGCCTTCGAATCGGATCGACCGCACGCGGGCCCGGGCGAGGGTGCGGGTCAGTTCACCCTGGGGCGTCGTCAACACCACGACCAGATTCG
>VGYP01000205.1 GCA_016872955.1 Planctomycetota bacterium | reverse complement strand
CGTTCGCGACGTCGCGACCGATCAGGACCGTGGTCCAGACGTCGGTGAAGTTGCGAGCGAACTCGTCGACATAGTCGTCGCCGAGCAGACGGTTGACCAGATTCGCCTTCTTGGCGGGCGTCGACTCGGCCAGGAACGCCTGCAGTTCGGCGACGGTCGGCACCCGGCCGATCAGGTCGAGGTGAACCCGCCGGCACCACTCCCCGTCGGGCGCATCGGCCGACGGCTGCAGGCCGGCGTCGGCCCAGCCGGCGGCGATCTGCTCATTGATGAGCTTGACCTGCGGGATTCCGTAGTGGTCGCCAGCATCCTTGGGCGCGGCGGCCAGCGGCACGGCGACCGTGCAGACCGCCAGGGCTGCGATCAGACCGGACAAACACAGGCAAGCCCGTCGCATTGTGTCCTTCCGGAAAGACCAGCCGGGGCAACGCTGCCCGTCGGCGGTATTCTATTCGCGGGCCGTCCCGGAGCCTATTCCCGCGACACCGCCGCCGGCCGGGGGAGGCCTATCGGCACGCGTCAGCCACGTGCCTTTTCGACCCGCGGCCCCTGCGGCCGCGGGGCCGTTTCCTGGCCAACGAACTCGAGGATGGCACGCTCGCCGGCGTCACCCAGCCGCGGACGCGACAGTTTGAGAATCCTGGTGTAGCCGCCCGGTCGGTCGACGAACCGCGGTGCGATCACGTCGAACGCGATGCGTGCCGCCTGCTTGTCGCCCAACAACTGCACCAGCCGACGACGCGCCTTCACGGCGGGGGCGACGGCCTTGGCCCACTCTCTCCAGCGGAGACTGGTCCGCCATGCCTTCCAGGCGGGCGTGCCCCGCTCCGCCGTGACGGCGAACTCGCCGGCCCGGGCCGCCGCCGCCCGCCCCCGACGGGCCACGGTGATGCACCGCTCCACGAGCGGACGCACCTCTTTGGCCTTGGCCAGCGTGGTGATGATCCGGCCTTTCACCTTCGCCGCCCCCGGCTCACCCGGCTCGACGTCCTGCTCGGTCAGCATCAGCGCCGAGGCCAGGTTGCGAAGCAGGGCCCGCTGGTGCGACGGGCTGCGGCCGAGCACGCGGCCTTTTCGGCGATGACGCATGGTGGGATTCTCCTCTGTCGGCGGCGGCTTCGCGGCTCAGGCTTCGGCGGCGGCCGGCACGTCCATACCCAACCGCAGCCCGATCTCCGCGAGCTTCTCCTCAATTTCCGAGAGCGTGGTCTCGCCGAAGTTCCGCACTTCCAGCAACTCCTCGCGGCTCCGGCCCACCAGGTCGCGGACCGAGGCGATGCCCTCCTCGTGCAGGCAGTTGGCAGCCCGCCCCGAGAGCCGCAGGTCCGAGACCAACATGCCCAGCCGGCCCTCGAGCGGCGCCTCCACCGCGAACAGATCGGCGGCCGCCGGCAGCGGGACGTCTGGCCCGGGCTCGGTGTATCCGACGAAGGGGTTGAGGTGCTTGCGGAGGATCTTCGCCGCCTCGACCAACGCTAGGTCCGGCGTGATCGTGCCGTCGGTCCAAATCTCGAGAGTCAGCTTGTCGTAGTTGGTCTTCTGGCCGACCCTCGTCTCCTCGACCTCGTACTTCACCAGGGTGACCGGGCTGAAGACGGCGTCGACCGGGATGATGCCGATTTCCTGGGAAGCCTGGCTGTGCTCGCTCGCCGGCACGTAGCCACGGCCGTTCTCGACGACCATCTCCAGTTCGAAGGGCACGTCGTCGGTCAGCGTCGCCAACACGAGCCCCTTGTTGACCACCTCGACCGCGTCGTCGGTCTGGATATCGCCGGCGGTGACCGGCCCGCGGCTGCTCTTCTCGACCCGGATCACGCGGGTGGAGTCACTGTGGTTCTTCACCACCAGGCTCTTGACCGCGAGCACGATCTCGGTGACGTCTTCCTGGACTCCCTTGATCGTCGTGAACTCGTGGAGCGCGCCGGCCAACTTGATCTGCGTGACGGCACTACCCTCCAGACTGGAGAGCAACACCCTCCGCAGACTGTTGCCCACGGTGCTGCCGAAACCCCGCTCGAAGGGCTCCGCCGTGAATCGGCCATACGTCCCCGTCAGGCTGCTCCTGTCGATCGTGACGGCGCCGGGCAGTTCCAGACCTCGCCAGCGAATGTGCATGCGTCGCTCCTCCCAGGACTCACTTGGAACAAAGTTCGATAATCAGGCTGACCTGCACGGGCACCGAGACGTCCTCCGACGCCGGCAGCCGGTCGACCCGCCCCTCGGGGATCGCGCCTTCGGCCCGCGACAGGAAGTCGGGCACCTCGCGACGCGACTCGGAGAGCGTTGCATGGACCAACTGCAGGCTCTTGGCCCGGTTCTTCACCCGCACCAGGTCGCCAGCCTGCACGAGATGGCTCGGAATGTCGACCCGGTGGCCATTGAGCGTGATGTGGCCGTGCATGATCAACTGGCGGGCGGCCGCCCGCGAGGCGGCGAACCCGAACCGATGCACCACGTTGTCGAGCCGCCGCTCGAGCAGCGAGAGCAACGCCTCGCCCGTGTTGCCCTTGCCGCGGGCGGCGCGGGCGAAGTAAGTGCGGAACTGCCGCTCCAGCACCCCGTAGTAGTGCTTCACCTTCTGCTTCTCGCGCAACCGCAGGCCGTAGTCGGTCGACTTCGGCCGCCGCTTCTGAATGACACCCGGAGGGGCGGGCCGCCGCTCGAAGGCGCACTTGGGCGTGTCGCAGCGATTGCCCTTCAAGAAGAGCTTCAGGCCGTCGCGACGGCAGAGGCGACAAACTGGTCCGGTGATGCGTCCCATGGCGAGCGTGGAGAGGAGTGGGGGTGGGTGGGGATCAGACGCGACGCTTCTTCGGCGGCCGGCAGCCGTTGTGGGGCAGCGGCGTGATGTCTTCGATACTGCGGACGTTCATGCCGGCAGCCTGGAGGGCCGTGATCGCGCTCTCGCGGCCACTGCCCGGACCCTTGACCCGCACCTCGAGATCCTTGACGCCGAACTTGGCGGCCTTCTCGGCGGCCTGCTGGGCGGCCATCTGGCCGGCGAAGGGCGTGCCCTTGCGACTGCCCTTGAACCCACACGTTCCACCGCTGGCCCAGCAGAGCGTGTCTCCGCGGGTGTCGGTGATCGTGACGGTCGTGTTGTTGAAGCTGGCGACGATGTAGGCGATGCCCGTCGACACGCTCTTCTTCTTGGGTTTTCCGGCTTTCGACATGAATCGACGTTCTTTCTCTGGTCTGTCCGAGGTCTACCCGTGGTCTGGATGGGTGCCGCGGGCCGCCGACGGCCCGGCCGGATCACTTCAGGTCCTTGACGCCCTTCTTGCCGGCCACTGTCTTCTTCGGTCCCTTTCGCGTCCGGGCATTGGTCCGCGTCCGCTGACCGCGGACGGGCAGTCCACGTCGATGCCGGACACCGCGATAGCTGCCGATATCCTTGAGCCGCGAGATGTTCTGAGCGACCTGGCGGCGCAACTGCCCCTCGACCTGGTAATCCTTGTCGAGCAGGGCCGCGAGACGGGCGAGTTCGTCCTCGTGCAGGTCGCGGGCCTGCGACAGCGGATCGATCCCCGCCTTGTGGCAGAGCTCGCGGGCCACCCGCGGGCCGACGCCATACAGGTACTGCAGGGAAAAGACAGTCTTCTTCTCCGACGGAATGTCGACGCCCATCAGACGCGGCATGGCACTCTTTCCAGCAACGGCGAATCCCACAACGACGGGCGCGACCCGACCGCATCCGTCCGACTCGTCGTGTTCCCGGTCATCCCTGTCGCTGCTTGTGACGGGGATCGGTGCAAACGACGAACACGACGCCGCGGCGGCGAATGATCTTGCACTTGTCGCAGATGCGACGAACGCTAGCTCGAACCTTCATGGCAACCACGGCGGATGGTGACGGCCACCCTTCAAATGCTTCGGGGCGAACGCCACCGAGCCCCAAATGATAGGACGCCGGGTGGGGCGTTCGCAAGGGGGTGGCAGGAATCCTGCGGCCAGGCCCATGCCCGCAGGCCAGCTTCAGCCCGCCGCCTCGCCCTTGCCCACCGTTTCCCCGTTGGCCGGGGGGGCGGTGAGCACCATCGGCCCGGCGTCCGTTATCGCCACGGTGTGCTCAAAATGGGCACTCGGCTGGCCGTCGACCGTGGACTGGGTCCAATGATCCGCCAGGGCGCGGACCTTCTTGGAGCCCATGTTGACCATCGGCTCGACCGCGATCACGAGCCCTGGTTCCAGCTGGAAATCGTGGTTGCGGCGGAAGGCCGGCGTGCAGAAGTTGGGAACCTGCGGGTCCTCGTGCATGGTGCGACCGATGCCGTGGCCGACGAAGTTCTCGACCACCGTGAAGCCATGGTCTCGCACATATTTGGCCATTTCGGTGGCCACGTCGCTCCAGCGATTCCGCACCGCCATCAGCTCGATGGCTAGGCTCAGCACCTCGGAGGTGCAGTCGAGCAGTCGCTGCACCTCCGGCGTCACCGCTCCGACGGGATGGGTGAAGGCGGAGTCGCCGCACCAGCCCCCCAGGCTGCAGCCGGTGTCGATGCTGACCACGTCCCCCTCCCGCAGCACGCGTGGCCCCGGGATGCCGTGCACCACCTCGTCGTTGACGGAAATGCAGCAGACCGACGGGAACGGCACCTTGCCGGGAACGCCCTTAAACAGTGCCACCGCGCCCTGCTCGACGAAGAAGGCTTCCACGGCCGCATCGATCTCACCCGTGGTCACGCCGGGCCGCACCAGGGACGCCGCCAGTCGGTGGGCCGCCCAGACGACGAGCCCGGCCCGGCGCATCAGGGCGATCTCACGGGGACTACGCAGATTGACCACGGGCCGACCACCACTCGAAAAGGACGACATGGGCGACGACCGCGCCCGTCAGGAAGCGAGTATACCGGCCGGCCCGGTGACCGCGCGACGGGCTCGTCAGCGTCGCTGCCCGGCTCGCTCGAATCGCCGCACCGCCTTCCGCACCCGCTCGAAGATCTCGTCGGCCGAGCCCAGGCCGTCGATCGAGGCGAGTTTGCCATGCCGATCGTAGTAGTCGAGCAGCGGTGCCGTCTGAACTTCGAAGCTGGTGATCCGCTGGGCGAAGATTTCGGGGTCGTCGTCGGACCGTTTGCGCGCCAGCATCCGCCGCACCAGCTCGTCGCGGGGCACGGCCAACTCGATCACCCCATCGACGCTCATCGCCCGGCGCTCCAAGAGATCGTCGAGGCACTCGGCCTGGGGCAGCGTCCTCGGAAAACCGTCCAGCAGGCAACCGTCGCGGCAGTCGGGGTCGGAGAGTCGCCGACTGACCATGCCGAGGATGATCGGGTCAGGCACCAACTGGCCCCGATCCATGAACCGGGCTGCCTCGAGGCCGGCCGGCGTCCGCGCCTTGGCCTCGGCCCGTAGCATCTCACCGGTCGAGAAATGGGGCACCCGCAGCAGGTCCACCAATCGCTGGCACTGCGTTCCCTTGCCGGCCCCCGGTGGCCCGATGAGGATGATCCGCATGGGGAAGCCGCTGGCTGGAGGGAATGGGAGGTGGCCGCCGTCGGCGCG
>VGYP01000204.1 GCA_016872955.1 Planctomycetota bacterium | reverse complement strand
GACCTCAACACCGCTCATTACGACTGGCCGAGCGTCCAGGAGGTCCGCCACTACCGACTTCGCATGCGGGACGTGGTGGACCACTTCATCCAGACCATGCCAATGGAGTTGCCGATCGCCTGGAACGCACCCGCCTGGGTGATCCTGATGGGTATCGAGCACGAGCGGATCCACCTCGAGACGTCGAGCGTGATCATGCGGATGATGCCGCTGGCCGACCTGCGGCGGGGCGACGAACTGTCCCGGAGGAACGTCAGTTGTGGCGGTCCTGCCCGACGTCGGCCTTGCCGCCGGCCAATGACTGGCTGCCCGTCGCGAGCCGCACCGTCCGGCTGGGCAAGCCGGACCACGACCGCACCTACGGCTGGGACAACGAGTACGGGAGCGAGCAGGTCGAGCTGCCGGCTTTCCGCGCGGCCCGCCGGTTGGTGAGCAACGCCGAGTTCCTTGGCTTCGTCATGGCCGGCGGGTATCGCGACGAATCTCTCTGGACGGAAGAAGGCCGCGGCTGGCTCGGATACACGCGGGCCAGGCATCCCCGCTTCTGGGTCGAGCGTGAGGGAGCCTACGACCAGCGGAATCTGCTCGAGGAGATTCCCCTGCCGCTCGACTGGCCCGTGGAAGTCAACTGCCTCGAGGCCGAGGCCTACTGTGCCTGGCTGGCCCGCGGGAGCGGCGAGAACGTGCTGCTGCCCACCGAGGCCCACTGGCACGCACTGCGTTCCGATGCGGTCGCCGCGACGGCCGGCCGGCTGGACTTCGATCAGCCCACCTGGCTCGAGGCCCCCGGCAACCTCAACCTGGAGCGGTTCGCGAGTTCCTGCCCGGTCACGATGTTCCAGCAGGGTCCGCTCACCGACGTGGTCGGCAACGTCTGGCAGTGGACCAGGACGCCGATCGCTCCCTTCCGCGGCTTCGCTGTCCATCCGCTCTACGACGACTTCTCCGTGCCGACCTTCGACGGCCGCCACAACCTGATGATGGGCGGGTCGTGGATCTCGACCGGCAACGAGGCCCTTGCCAGCGCCCGCTACGCCTTCCGCCGCCACTTCTTCCAGCACGCGGGTTTCCGGCCCATCATCGAGGAACGAGGCCGGGAGGCGATCACGCCGGGCTCGCAGCTCTATGAGACCGATGCGTTGGTCGCGCAGTATCTCGAGTTCCACTACGGTGACATCGCCTCAGGGAGCGGAGCCTGCGGACCATCCCCCTTCGGCGTGCCGAACTTTCCGGCCGCCTGCGTGTCGGCGATGCTTCCGCTGCTGCCGGCCGATCGGCGGGGCCGCTGTCTCGACCTCGGCTGCTCGGTGGGCCGCTCGGCCTTCGAGTTCGCCCGCCACTTCGCCCACGTCGACGCGATCGACTTCTCCGCGCGGTTCATCCAGTCGGGCGTTCAGCTGCAGGAGGGTCGGGACGTGCTCTACGAAATCCCGACCGAGGGCGATCTCACGGTCAGCCGGACCGTCTCGCTCGAGCCCCTGGCGATCGGCGCGAACGCCCGCCGGGTGCTCTTCATGCAGGGCGACGCCTGCAACCTCAAGCCTCTCCACACGGGCTACGACGTGGTCTTTGCCGGCAATCTCATCGATCGTCTCTACGACCCGAAGCTTTTTCTCGACGGGATGCCCGACCGCATCCTGCCCGGCGGGCTGCTCGTGATCACTTCCCCGTACACGTGGCTCGAGGAATTCACGCCGCGGGAAAAATGGCTCGGTGGGTGGCGGGAGCACGGTGAGCCGCTGACCACCTTCGAGGGGCTTCGCCGGTGGCTCGAGTCTGCCTTCGAACTGGCCGATCGGCGGGACGTCCCATTCGTGATTCGGGAGACCGCCCGCAAGCACCAGCACAGTGTGGCGGAGATGACCGCCTGGCGGCGCCGCTCACCCGAGTCTGCTAGGCTTCGCTGATCGTCCGCAGCCGCGGGAAAGAGTCTCCGCCTTCCGCTTCTCCCAGTCATGGCCTTCGACCCCTGTCGCGAGTGGCTCGGGCTCGCCGCCGTCGACCTCACCGATCCCTGCCGCGTCCTTGGCCTGGCAGCCGGTCGCCATCGGGCCGAGGCGATCGAAGAAGCCGCCGCAAAGCGGCTCGCGACGCTCGGTGAAATCGTGCCCGGTGCGTTCGCAAAGGCGCACGCGGCACTGGTGGGCCGAGTCGCGGCGGCCCGCGATGAACTGCTCGCCGACGCGCTGCCCTCCGCCCCATCACCGTACGTCGCCGGACCCACCGCGTCCGCCGCCGTGTTTGCAACGCATGAAGCGTCCGCCGCCCTGCCCTGTGGGGGCGAGCCATTGCACATGGAAGCCGCGTTGCATGCGGATCGGCCGGCAACACCGTCCGCCCATCCCCCACGTCCCCCGTGCGGTCGGCCCCACCGTCCTGCCGAAGGCAGCGGAGGACTGGTACTGGCATCGATGGGCCTGCTGAGTGCCGCCATCGCGGTTTTGGCCTTTCTCGTATTCCGACCACAATCTCCGATCGAGCGGGACACGGCATTGACCCAATCACCTCTGCAGGGTGTTGTCGAAGACCAGGCTCAGGAGGAAATGTCACCGGAGCCTCGGTCCGCCCAGAGCCCCCGCCGCACCCGGCCTCAACCGCATTCAGACGAGCAGGATGGCGATCAGCGGTCGACCATAGCCATGCCCGCGGCACCCCCATCGGCTTCGGCTGCCGAGATGCCCGACCAGCGACTCCAGGCCGAGCGGGCTCGGTTGGCAAAGGCGTTCGATGAGGCCATCCGAGAGACTTACGCGGCCCTCAAAGACCACCGTTTTGCCGTCGCCGACAGGGCGATCACGCGGGCCGACCAGCACGCGGGCGACGACCTCGAGGCCGCCCGACGCCTGGAGCGTTGGCGGTTGCTGGCCACGTACGCACGGCAGTTCGTCGACTTCCGTGAACAGGCGTTCGCCGCGGCCAATGCGGGCCGGGAGTTTGAGGCCGGTGGCGTCCGCTTCTCGATCATCGAGATCACCCCGGATCTCTTCATTTACAAGTCGGAGGGCGAGATCAGGCGGGTGCCGCGGGTAGGCGTCGATCCCATGATCGAGATGGCCGTGGTCGGCACGTGGTTCGAACGGGACGGGCGGGCTGCGAATCATCTCTTTCTCGGCGCCGGCTGGCTGTGCCGCGAGCGTCCCAATCTGCGGCGAACGCAGGCGGAGTGGCGAACCGCTGGCGACGGGGGGGAGAACGTGGGACCGCTGCTCGCGTTGCTCGACGACCCCGCCGTGCGACCGTCGGCTCGCTGAACGAACCATGCCCGCCACGATCACCATCCCCGCCGCCGCCGCTCCCGTGACGGGCACCGCCCGCCCCCCGGGATCGAAGAGCATCACCAACCGCGCGTTGGTCTGCGCGGCCTTGGCGCGGGGCGAAAGCGTCCTCAGCGGCGTGCTCGACAGCGAGGACACCCGCGTGATGGTGGCGGGCTTGGCCGCCCTCGGCGTCCACCTCCGGGCCGACTGGCCCGCGGGGGTCGTGCATGTGAGCGGGACGGACGGTTCGATCCCGGCGGCCGAGGCGTCGATCGACTGTGCCGCCAGCGGCACGACGATGCGATTCCTGTCGGCCGTCTGCAGCCTGGGCCACGGCAGCTTTCGCCTCGACGGCACGCCCCGGATGCGGAAGCGGCCGATCGGCGACCTGCTGGAGGCGCTCCGGGGCGTGGGTGTGGAGGCGATCGCCGAGAGCCCCGGTGGCTGCCCACCGGTGGTGATCCGCTCGCATGGACTGCGCGGCGGCCGGGCGGTGGTCCGGGGCGCGACCTCCAGCCAGTTCGCCAGCGGCCTCGCCCTGGCCGCCCCCTGCGCGGACGGTGGTCTCGAGATCGAACTCGAGGGCCGACTCGTGTCGCTTCCCTACCTCACGATGACGCGGCGGGTGATGGAGGCCTTCGGCGGCCACTGCGACGTCGCGGGAGACTGCACGTGGCGGATTTCAGGCGGGGGCTACCGAGGCCGGGCCTACGCCATCGAGCCCGATGCCTCGGCGGCGAGTTATTTCGCGGCGGCGGCCGCCATCACCGACGGGCGCGTCCGCATCGAGGGTCTCGGCCGCGACAGCCTACAGGGAGACGTGGCCTTCTGCGACGCGCTCGCGGACATGGGCTGCCGCGTCTCATGGGAACCGGCTGCCGTGACCGTGGCGGGTCGGGCGGCCCGGGGCATCGACATCGACATGAATGCCATCAGCGACACCGTGCCGACGCTGGCCGTGGTGGCCTTGTTCGCGGCGGGACCGACCGTGATCCGGAACGTCGCCCACATCCGTGACAAGGAGACCGACCGGATCGGCGACCTCGTGCGGGAACTGCGTCGCCTCGGCGCGGAGGTCGAGGAGCGGCCCGACGGCCTGACGGTCTGGCCGCAGGGTGCAGCCGTGCCGCTCCAACCCGCCAGAGTCCGCACCTACGACGACCATCGCATGGCGATGAGCCTGGCGCTGGCCGGCCTGTGGGTGGGAGACGTCGAGATCGAAGACCCGGACTGCGTCGGCAAGACCTTTCCCGACTACTGGACCCGGCTGGGTGAACTCGCCGGCCGCCCCGTGCGCCGCTCCGGTGGCTGATTCACTCCGCGTCGGCCGAACCGGCCCGCGCGAGCATCATCGCGGCCCGTTCGAGCAGCTGCTCGGCGCGATCCGCCACCCGCCGTTCCTGGCGTCGGCCGTCCGATACCTGCGGCTCGTCCGAAGCGACGAACCCGCCGCCACAATGCTGGCAATACACCCGTTGGCCCAGCAGGCTGACCCGCACTTCGAGCATGCGGCCGCAGACCGGGCAATGCTGGTGGAAGTAGACGTCTCTGGACATGGGCGATGACACGCTTTTGAGGGGTGACCGGCAGGTCATCCTGGACCGTCGCAAGAAGCCGTTCACCCATCTGCGAGGCAGATGATGCAATCGACGTCCACGCCGCCAGCACGAGATCCCTACCCGGCGAGGTCGGAGTGTACGCGAGCCGGTGCAAACCGGCAAACGCGCGGCCCCGCGGGGGGCGTGAACCACGCGAATTGCAGGGGGCGGCCCGTCCGCGGCCGACGTCATTCCCGAGCGAGGCCCACGTGACCGACCGGTCGAAAGACTGCGGTTCTCGACGGTTGGTCGGCGGCGCGTCTGGCCAACCGCCCGCACCAACCGCCGGACGGCGTCCCACCCTGGCCGAAACGGTAAAATCCTGGCGGCCGATTCGACGCGGCCGGGAGTGACCAGTCCCCCATGCTCCAGCGGCCTTTCCTCACACCGGTCGTGATCGCCTTCTGGTGTGTCACGACCGGCTGGCTGACCGTCGCGAAGATCCTGCCGGCCTGGCAGCCCGGGACTCCGCCCGGCCAGCAGGCCCGTTACGCGACCGGCAGCCGGCTCTTGCCCGTCGCCTGGACGGTGACCTGCGACGACCAGCCCCTGGGCTGGGCACTCACCCGCCTGACCCGCACGGACCGCAGTGGCGTGATCGTGGACAGTCACCTTCATCTGGAGCGAGTCCCCTGGGAGGAGCTGCTGCCGGGCTTGGCCACGCTCTTGATGCGTCGGCTC